>CAMXXM010000073.1 GCA_947253195.1 uncultured Porphyromonas sp. | reverse complement strand
GATTAGAATAACGGTCTCGTGGGCTCGGAGATGTGTATAAGAGACAGTCTTTACACCGTTAAATATTAGCTATTTACAATACATGCAGCCGTGAGGCTGCGTCACCCTCCCGTGAGGGAGATAGACAAGTCTAAAATGAATAAAGACGACTACATGGACAAGGGGTCTCTCTACGATGATGACCCTGCTGATCGTCCCGAGGGACGCTCCTCGGCAACGGATAGCGACTATACCGATCGCCCTCGGTCGCAGTACCGCAGCAGACGAACTGACTCTGATGATGACCAATCGGTGGGCATGAGACGCCGCCGTCGCATTCGTGATATGCGTCCCGATGAGGGACCTACCGCTACCACCGACTACAGAAGGGAGAGAGCCGGTGTCTCCGAGAGCTACGACTCCTACAGACGTCGCACCAACTTCACACGTCAGGATAGGATGCCTGATCGTACTGATCGCCGAGATAGTGAGCTTGATACCGACTACAGAGCGAGGTACAAGCAGAGGTTTGAGAGCAATCGCAGGCTCTATGGTCAGTCCTATGCCGATGATCGTGAGTCAGACGAGGGCTCTTTCCACATCTCTACCGATGATCAGGAGGAGAGACGCCCGAGTAGAGGGCGCTCCTCCTACCGGCCCTATGGTGATGATCAGGGACAGCGACGCCCCCAGGGCAGCCGTCCCTATCGTCGTGACCAGGGGGATAGGCCCGCATACGGACAGAGACCTCGCCGGTCTTACAATGACCAGGATGGAGAGCATCGTGGAGGGCGCCGCCCTAATGGAGCAAGGGATAATCGCTCTCGAGGCGGCAGCTCCCCCCGTCAGTTTGGTGGGCGTCAGGGAGGTAATATGGGCAAGCGTAAGCCGGCCCGCCCTACCTACGATCAGCCTGAGATAAGTACGGATGAGCCAATCCGGCTCAATAAGTTTATCGCCAACTCCGGTGTCTGCTCTCGTCGTGAGGCGGATGATCTCATCGCTGCCGGTGCCGTGTTAGTCAATGGCACCCCCGTCACCACTCTTGGTACCAAGGTGACGATCAATGACTGTGTTGAGGTCAATCGTCAGGAGGTGAAGCCGGAGAGCAAGGTCTATGTCCTGCTCAATAAGCCGCGCAACTGCGTCACCACATCAGATGATCCGCAGGAGCGGATGACGGTCGTCAATCTTGTTCGCTCAGCTGCCAAGGAGCGTATCTATCCGGTGGGGCGACTTGACCGAAATACGACCGGTGTGCTCCTTCTCACCAACGATGGTGAGCTGGCAGCAAAGCTGGTACACCCCTCCTTTGAAAAGAAGAAGATCTACCACGCCTGGCTTGATAAGGAGGTATCTCCCGAGGATATGCAGAAGCTGGCAGATGGGATCGAGCTTGAGGACGGCGAGATGCACGCCGATGCGATCAGCTACGTCACCGACGAGGATCACACTCAGGTGGGTATAGAGATCCACTCAGGCCGTAACCGCATTGTGCGTCGTCTCTTCGAGGCGCTGGGCTACCGAGTGGTGAAGCTGGATCGGGTCTACTTTGCCGGTCTGACTAAGAAGAATCTCGGTCGTGGCAAGTGGCGCTACCTGACACAGGAAGAGGTGGATAACCTCAAGATGGGAGCATTTGAGTAAGCAGATAAGAAAATCTTATGAAAAGAGTAAAGATAGTCGACCTCGTCAAGGATCCTAAGTACATCGGGCAGGAGGTCAATGTCAAGGGGTGGGTCCGCACGAAGAGAGGTAGTAAGTATGTCGCCTTCATCGCGATGAATGACGGCTCCTCGGTGTATAACCTCCAGATAGTTGCCGACAAGAGCAAGATCGATGAGGAGCTGCTCAAGAGAATCACCACCGGTGCCTGTCTCTCTGTAGACGGCAAGCTGGTAGAGAGTCAGGGCAAGGGACAGACAGTAGAGGTACAGGCCGATGCCATCGAGATCTACGGCACGGCAGACCCCGATACGTATCCCTTGCAGAAGAAGGAGCACACCTTTGAGTTCCTGCGAGAGGTGGCTCACCTCCGTCCGAGGACCAATACCTTTGGTGCTGTCTTCCGCATCCGCCACAATATGGCTTATGCGATCCACAAGTACTTTCACGACAAGGGGTTTGTCTACTTCCACACTCCGCTGATCACTGCCTCTGATGCTGAGGGAGCCGGGCAGATGTTCCAGGTGACGACGCTGGATGTGGCCAATCCGCCCCGTACCGAGGAGGGTGAAGTAGACTACAGCCAGGACTTCTTCGGTCAGGAGACCAACCTCACCGTCTCCGGTCAGCTGGAGGGTGAGCTTGCAGCTATGGGACTGGGAGAGATCTACACCTTTGGCCCGACATTCCGTGCAGAGGACTCGAATACCCCTCGCCACTTGGCAGAGTTTTGGATGATCGAGCCGGAGATGGCCTTCTACGACAATACCGACAATATGGACTTGGCGGAGGACTTCGTCAAGTACCTCATCCACTGGGCTCTGACGGAGTGCGCAGACGATGTGCAGTTCCTCAACGACACCTACGATGACACCCTCATTGAGCGGCTCCGGTTTGTCGACAATCAGCACTTTGCCCGCATCACTTACACCGAGGGAGTGGAAGTGTTGGAGCAGGCGATCAAGGATGGGGTGAAATTTGAGTTCCCTGTCTATTGGGGCTGTGACTTGGCGGCCGAGCATGAGCGCTACCTCGTAGAGAAGCACTACAAGAAGCCTGTGATGGTCACCGACTACCCGAAGGAGATCAAGGCTTTCTATATGAAGCAAAATGAGGATGGCAAGACCGTCCGTGGTATGGATGTGCTCTTCCCTCGCATCGGCGAGATCATGGGCGGATCCGAGCGTGAGGCAGACCTCGCCAAGCTGACCAAGCGCTGTGAGGAGGTCGGGATCCCGCTGGAGGCGATGAATTGGTACCTCGATACGCGCCGCTTCGGAGCCTGCCCCCACAGTGGATTTGGTCTGGGCTTTGAGCGCTTGGTGCTCTTCGTCACAGGGATGTCCAATATCAGGGACGTCATTCCCTTCCCCCGCACCCCTAAGAATGCGAACTTCTAATCACTGATAAGCAAAAACCTCCGAGCCGTAAGGCTTGGAGGTTTTTTATGCTCAGAAAGGAGGTCCTCAGAGAGTCTCTATGATCTCTCTCGCCTCATTGATGATCCGGTCGGAGGTGTAGGAGGGGCTGAGCTTACTCTCGTCAAAGAGCGAGAGCGCCGCATCGATCTTGGCGAGCGCCTGCCGGTCTCCCGCGTACTGACTCCTCAGGGCTTTGATTTTGTCAAAAGCTTGGATACCCCTTCGTAGTCGCTCAAAGCGGATCGAGGAGCGTACACCGGGGTAGATTAAGTAGGTGTCACCGGCAGCCCAGTTGCTGTATCGGCTGTCGAGGAGAGGCTGCTCCACCCAGCTATTGTATGCCCAGCGGAGGTAGCCGTCCAGTCCCTCACGTGCGGCATACCATCCATACCACTCTCCGTCAGCAGCGGCACTGAAGGTAAAGGTATTTGGTCGCGGCTCGGCACAGCAGGTGTAGAATGTGGTGATCTTCCCCTCGCTACACCGCTTCGCCTTGAGCTCCTCGGAGTACTTGGCAGCCAGCCCCACGCAGTAGTAATCGAGGTGATCCGACAGCTCCTCATGCAGCGCCCCGGTCATATGCACCTTCAGCTCTGGGTCCGCCTCGTGGATCAGGCGAAGGCACTCCTCCATCACCTCGGGAGACCGCTCATCCATGGCTATGTAGGTCCGGTCGATCCACCCCTTTGCTCGCAGGTGCTGCGCAAAGGAGCGAAGCATGGCAGACCAGAGCTCCGTGTAAGGCTCACTTCCCGGCTCAGCCTTGAGGAACTTGTACTCGCCACTCACTTCATCAAAGTAGCGGAAAGAGAGCTCCCATGGAACCATGGAGAAGCAAGTGATCGCCTTGTCGATCCCGAGATCCATCATGAAGCTGACCCACTCGTCGAAGTGGGTGTAGTCAAAGTGCCACTTGCCATTCCTCCCGAGCCTCCAGTCGATCATGGAGTCAAAGGGGTCGTGAGTCTGACCATTCCAGGGCTTGTACATGATCGAGGCGGTGATCGCCTTGCCCCCTGCGTCTCGGTACATCTCCATATAGGGGCGCATGATGCTGAAGTGCTCCTCAGACCAAGGAGTCACCCCGTAGTACCTTGCTATGGCGTAGGGATTTTGCCACAGATCGAGGAAGAAGTCACTCCTCTCGGGCAGTGCTCTCTTGTCCACCACCACCGACAGGGGCAGGGTCGCCAGTGTCCGCTCACCATCGCATACGGTGACCATCGCCCGATAGCTCCCCGCTCTCGCATCCCTCGGTATGTCTATGGAGAACCAGATAGAACGCGTCGTGTAGGGCGTGAGATCCAGAGAGCGAGCTAAGTGGTCGATCCCATCAGCTACCAGGGTGGAGTCGAAAAGGGAATTGTCCGGTCGCTCACCACAGCCCCCGAGACCATCCTTATTGAGCTCATCCGTCAGCACATAGCGGACAAAGCCGGACCCCGACTTGCCCTGAGGTGAGGGGATGACTGCACCGTTGCAGCTACGCAGCTCTGAGATCTCGTAGCTGAGTGCGGTGAGAGGGGTGGCGCTACTCACGATTGCTTGGGCGTAGACGCGCTCGCTTCGCCATCCGCTCAGCCGAAGCTCTTTACTCGTCAGCCCCTCGGCGGGTCGCTCCTTGGGGTACCGGATGTCAATGCTTCCCCAGCCGATGATCGGGACGCTAAGCGACTGCCAGAGGGACCGGTCAGTCGGTGTGGGATTGGGCAACTCCTGATAGCTCTCCACGGGATACTGACCATATGCGGTCGTTAGGGACAGTAGTCCTGCCAGGAGAGTGGTTATTCTCTTTCTCATCGTTTCTTGGTTTGTGGATTGGTTTTTACTCAGAGACAAAGTTCGCTAAATTGTTTCTAATGGGTACTTTTCCTCTCCGCACGCCTGCCGTCCGGGACAGTCTCTTGTAGGGGAGACTCCGGTCCCGTAGGGATGAAACTCCAGTCCCGTAGGGCTGGGACTTCAGTCCCGTAGGGATGAAACTCCAGTCCGGTCTCAGTCGATCTGTAGCCAGTCGGAAATTAGGTAACTTTGTGGCTGATAAACAATAGACACTTACATGAAACATATACGAAACTTCTGTATCATTGCTCACATCGATCACGGTAAGAGCACGCTTGCCGACCGTTTGCTGGACTACACCAATACGGTCTCCAATCGCTCTGAGGATCAGGTGCTGGATAATATGGATCTGGAGCGTGAGCGTGGCATAACGATCAAGAGTCACGCGATACAGATGCAGTATGAGTATCAGGGTGAGGAGTATATACTCAATCTTATCGACACCCCCGGACACGTCGACTTCTCGTACGAGGTGTCTCGCTCCATCGCTGCCTGCGAGGGGGCGCTGCTGGTGGTCGATGCCTCGCAGGGGGTGCAGGCGCAGACGATCTCCAATCTCTACATGGCGATCGAGCATGACCTGACGATCATCCCGGTGCTCAATAAGATTGACCTCGAGAGTGCCAATGTCGACCTCGCCGGGGACGAGGTGATCGAGCTCCTGGGCTGTGACCGGGAGGATATCCTCCTCGCCAGTGGGCGCTCCGGTGTCGGGATCAAGGAGATACTTGATACGATCGTGGAGAAGGTTCCCGCTCCTGTGGGTGATCCGGACGCTCCGCTGCAGGCGCTCATCTTTGACTCCGTATTCAATGCCTACCGTGGGATCATCGCTTACTACAAGGTCGTGAATGGATCGGTACACGCCGGAGAGCGGGTGAAATTTATGCAGACCAATACCGAGTACGATGCCGATGAGGTGGGTACTCTGGAGATGGATATGGTCCCCAAGCAAGAGGTGAAGTGTGGAGATGTGGGCTACATCATCTCGGGAATCAAGGACTCGGGAGAGGTAAAAGTGGGTGACACCATCACCTCTGTGGAAAGTCCTGCTCAGGCTCCGATCAAGGGCTTTGAGGAGGTGAAGCCGATGGTCTTCGCCGGCGTCTATCCGATCGCCCCGGAGGACTATGAGAACCTCAGGACCTCGCTTGATAAGCTGAGGCTCAACGATGCCTCGCTGACCTTCGCCCCCGAGAGCTCTGCAGCTCTCGGTTTTGGCTTCCGATGCGGTTTCCTCGGCCTGCTCCATATGGAGATCGTCCAGGAGCGTCTCGACCGGGAGTACAATATGTCTGTCATCACCACGGTCCCCAACGTCTCCTATATGGTCTACACCCGTAAGGGGGATGTGATGGAGGTACACAACCCATCCGGTCTCCCCGATCCCGCAGAGATCGACCATATCGAGGAGCCCTACATCCGCGCGTCAATCATCACGACGATGGACTATATCGGTCCGATCATCGAGCTTTGTCTCGCTAAGCGGGGCATCCTCATCAAGCAAAACTACCTCTATGGTAACCGAATGGAACTGCTCTTCGACATGCCGCTTGGGGAGATCGTGATCGACTTCTACGACCGGCTCAAGAGTGTCTCGAGCGGGTATGCCTCCTTTGACTACCACGTCACCGACCTTCGCACCTCTGACCTCGTGCGGGTGGACATTCTCCTCAATGGAGAGCCGGTCGATGCCCTCAGTATGCTGACCTTCCGCGGCAATGCTCAGACGATGGGACGAAAGTTCTGTGAGAAGCTCAAGACACTGATCCCGCGTCAGCAGTTTGACATCGCCGTGCAGGCTGCCATCGGGGCGAAGGTGGTTGCCCGAGAGACGATCAAGGCGCTGCGCAAGGACGTGACAGCGAAGTGCTATGGTGGTGACGTGAGTCGCAAGCGCAAGCTCCTCGAGAAGCAGAAGGAGGGAAAGAAGCGGATGAAGCGTATCGGTAAGGTGGAGGTGCCACAGAAGGCATTCCTTACTGTGCTTAAGCTGGACGAGGACTGAGAGAAACGGGAGATATAATTATGTCAGATCAAGATACAACAGCCACTCCATCGGCACCGGTTACGCCCCAAGTGGAGACGACACCGCAGGACTCGACCTTCGTGAGAGAGGGACTCTCGCGGATCCTCGCCAGTCGTGTGCCGCCTCACAACCTTGAGCTGGAGCGTACCGTACTTGGCGCGCTGATCCTTGAGCGGTCGGCTTTTGCCCAGGTCGATGAGGTCTTGGT
>CAMXXM010000072.1 GCA_947253195.1 uncultured Porphyromonas sp. | reverse complement strand
GGATGGAGACAGAGGCGTACGAGTGGATAATATGAGCCTGAGAGGTTCCTCCGGTCTGCAGCTGGGCTCGGTCTCGCCAAGTCTCTCGGAGGATCTCCATCGCATCCGACCTTACCACCTGATCGTCCTCTCCTACGGACTCAACGTGGTAAGTCCCAAGGACGTCCACAATGACTATGGTTATTACTACAAGGGGATGGATCGGGTGCTCTCAGGTCTCCATGAGATCTATCCTGAGGCGATCTTCCTGATTATCTCGATCTCCGACCGTGGTCAGATGTATGACGGCGAAGTCTACACACTTCCCGGTGTGCCACGAATGGTAGAGATACAGGAGCGATTAGCGAAGAAGCATCACGCCATTTTCTTCAATACCTATGGCACCATACGCTCAATGGGCGGAATACGGAGCTTTGTGTCCAAGGGCTGGGCGGCAAAGGACTACACGCACCTCAGCTCTGCCGGTGGTCGGGAGATCTCCAAGCGACTGATGCAGGACCTGGTGGATAGCCCCATTGATCAAGTGACCCGTCAGGTAGCTGAGGCTCCCCTAGAGGAATCACTCCTCCCGACAAAAGGCAAGAGAGCAAAGTGCGTAGAAGCCAAGAGTGACACCCTGAAGCAGCAGAGTAGCTCTCCGACCACATTTCCTCAGGAAGGCACAGTGAAGAAGGACTCCATCTGAAGTTTATGCGGTCTCACTACCCTATCCACCTTTTCCTACTACTCCGGGCGATCGTACCGTTGCTCGGCTCAGGGGTATTGCTGAAGGCTCAGCAGGAGTCGCAGTACGACCTCTACAGACAAGAGCGTGCAGTCCGGGTGGTAGCACCTCGTGGCTACCTCGACCCCATATGGCAGAGATGCTCGGTACCGGGCGTAGATGATCATACCATCGTCCTGCACTTAGGCGACTCGCATGTACAGGCGGGCTTCTTCACAATGCCGATCAGGGAATACTTCGGGCGACAGTTTGGGCTCTCAGGGCCAGGACTGATCGCCCCCTACCGGATACTAGGGGCCAACGAGCCCCGCCATATGAGGCTGCAAGGAAGACGGGGCGGCTATGCGACCGATCAGATCACCCGCAGATCCTATGCAGGCGAAGGTCCCACAGGGATAGAGATGCGGTCTATCGTCTCCAGACCTCAGGAGGTGACTCTCTCCACGTGTGATGGCGTCCGTTTTGACCGAGTAATCGTTTTCCATGGTCCCAATGACAGACCCTTCTCCCTCTCAGGGGACTGGTCCGACTCGCCTCTACGCCCATTCTCCCTCCTTACCGCAGGCTTCTGCGAGACGGATACCCTTGACCTTAAGCGCAGCGTCACATCCACAGGACTGGTGATTCCGGCAGGCGCGACCTTCTATGGTGCGAGCTTAGAGGGTCGGGCTCCGGGCGTGACCGTGCATACTCTGGGACACAATGGGGCTACCTATCAGACCTACCTCAAGGATCACTTTACCAGCTCCGTGTCGAAGCTGAAGCCTGACCTGATCATCCTCTCACTCGGTACCAACGATGCTATGGGGCGTATCAGCTCATCGGCAGAAAGGGCATCTGTGAGAAGCCTTGTCAACCAATTGAGAAAAAGCTGTCCGGAGACAAAAATCGTCCTCTCCACTCCGGTCATGTGTTATGTCTCACGTCGTCGAGGTCGGACCGCTCCTAATCCCAACGTCAAGCTGGTCTCACGTGCCATAATAGAGGAGGCAAAGGCTCTGGGCGTTGGATACATCGATACATTCGAGATATTCGGCGGGGAGAGAGGAGCAGACAGACTAGTCTCCGAGGGGCTACTCCAAAGTGACCGGATCCACCTCACCACCGAGGGCTACAAATCCCTCGGAAACTCCATAGCCGATGCGCTTGCCAAGGACTATAAGCGCTATCTCGACTCTCGTGCAATGATCAACTAACGCATCTCATGTGGCAAAAAATCATAGGGTTACTGAGCTATGACCCGGCCTCCCCTCTGCTCTTCAATAGCGGTCTCTTCCTAGTCCTCTTCCTCCTTTTTGTCCCGGTATTCTATCTGCTCCGCAGGTGCCATCTCCCGAGGACAATCTGGGTGGTGCTCTTCTCCCTCTACTTCTACTATCTTTCCAGCGGAGTCTACTTTGTCCTCCTAATCCTCTTAGCGACGACCGACTTCATCATAGGTCGGCAGATCGCCAAGAGCGAAAGCAGGACGGGAAAGAAAGGCTGGCTCGTGCTCAGCCTACTCCTCGACCTCGGACTGCTCTGTTACTTCAAGTACACGAATTTCCTCTACGACTCCTTTGCTCCACTCTTCGGAGCGACACCGGAGGGGCATCACTTTGACATCTTTCTGCCTGTGGGCATCTCTTTCTTTACCTTTCAGTCCCTGAGCTATGTGATCGACATATATCGGGGAAAGATAGAGCCGCTCAAGCGATGGATTGACTACCTATTCTACATATCCTTCTTCCCGCAGCTGGTAGCCGGCCCGATTGTCCGAGCGGTCGACTTCATCCCGCAGATCCACAGGATCCCCGGGGTGAGTCGGGAAGACTTCGGTCGGGGGCTGTTTCTGATCCTCTGTGGACTGCTTAAGAAAGGGGTGATCTCAGACTATATATCGCTCAACTTTGTTGACCGGGTATTTGATCAGCCATTGCTCTACAGCGGATTTGAGAACTTAATGGGCGTCTACGGCTATGCGCTGCAGATCTACTGCGACTTCTCCGGCTACTCAGACATCGCGATCGGGCTGGCACTCTGGATGGGGTATCACTTCAATACCAACTTTGACTTCCCCTACAAGTCGGCCACTATCACCGAGTTTTGGCGACGCTGGCACATCTCTCTCTCCTCTTGGCTGAGGGACTACGTCTACATCTCTCTGGGAGGGAATAGGAAAGGAAAGATCCGCACCTACATCAACCTCCTCATTACGATGCTCCTTGGAGGACTATGGCACGGAGCCAATATCCGCTTCGTCCTATGGGGTGCTATGCACGGAGTGGCTCTCGCGGTACACAAGTTTTTCCTAAGTCTCTTCCCCGGGCTGGGTCGCACCGGCGCAGAGATGAGCCCGGTATGGAGAGCCATCTCCGTGATCATCACCTTTCACTTTGTCTGCTTCACGTGGATCTTCTTTCGCATGGGGTCGATCAGTGGTGTGTGGGATATGCTGACAATGATCACGCAGGAGTTCCACCCTGAAGTGATACCACAATTCTTCGCAGGGTATCGGATGGTGACAGCTCTCATCATCACCGGTTTCCTGCTTCACTTCTGCCCGGAGAAGTGGCGGGAGTCTATCCAGAGCAGCGTAACCAGAGCTCCCCTCTGGGCTCAGACGCTGCTCTTTGCAGCAGTATTAGTGATCCTCGCGCAATTCAGGAGCGCTGGTGTACAGCCGTTTATCTACTTCCAATTCTGACACTTATAGTAGACTATTGCTGCAAAGATAAAGGTAAGAGTTAGCGGATCAAGTCAAGGGATAAAGCTTTATACTATATACTTCGGAAAATGACAACAGTGGGATGAAACCTTTCCGCCTACGAACGGAGACGGCGAGTATGAAGAAAAAAACCTACAAATCCGTGTTAACTTCGAAAATAATACATATCTTTGGACCATAAGAGTAACAAGAACAACATTCAATCACTTTTCAAAGCAACTTTACAATCGTCATGAAAAAGCACAATTTCACTGCAGGACCATGTATCCTGGATGAGGGTGTTATCAAGGAGGCCGCTCGTGCGGTACTCAACTACAACGGCACAGATCTCTCTCTGATTGAGATCTCCCACCGTAGCAAGACCTTCCAAGACACGCTCGCTGAGACCACAGCACTCTTTAAGGAGGTGCTTGAGATCCCTGATACACACACGGTCTTCTTCCTCGGTGGTGGAGCCAGCCTGCAGTTTTATGCTCACGCAGTCAATTTCCTCAAGAAAAAGGCTGCCTATGTCGATACCGGCAACTGGGCTCATAAGGCTATCGAGGAGGCTCAAGTCGTAGGTGATGTTGATGTAATCGCAAGCAGCCGTGATGCCAATTACACCTTCTACCCCGAGCTCCCGAAGCTCTCACCGGACGAGTACGACTACCTCCACTTTACCTCCAACAACACCATCTACGGTACGGAGCTGCGTGAGGATCCTGAGGTTGGTGTGCCACTGATCGCTGATATGTCCTCTGACATCTTCACCCGTCACATCGACTTCTCCAAGTACATCTGCATCTATGGTGGTGCACAGAAGAATATCGCCCCCGCCGGTGTCACCTTCGTGATCGTACGTAAGGACGCCCTCGGCAAGACCGGTCGTGCCATCCCGAAGATCCTCGACTACCAGACCCACGTCGATCACCCCGACTCCTACAATACGCCTCCTGTATTCCAGATCTACGTGATGCAGCAGACGCTTAAGTGGTTCAAGGAGATCGGTGGTCTCGATGAGCTTGAGAAGAGAGCTAAGGAGAGAGCAAAGGTACTCTATGACGAGATCGACCGCTCTAAGGTCTTCCGCGGCGTAGCCAGGAAAGAGGATCGCTCTCTGATGAATGTAGACTTTGTCCTCGCTGACGAGTATAAGGACAAGGAGGTTGCATTCTTTGACTTCGCCAAGAAGAGAGGTATGGAGGGCATCAAGGGTCACCGCTCTATCGGTGGATGCCGCTGCTCTCTCTACAACGCACTGCCCCTCTACAGCGTGGAGGCACTTGTTAAGTGCATGCAGGACTTTGAGAAGGAGATCCTCTAACTCACGATAGCCTGATATCACAATGACTAAAAAAGTATTAGTAGCTACCGAGAAGCCCTTCAATTCCGCTGCAGTGCCACAGATCCGCAAGATCGTGGAGGATGCCGGCTACAAGCTCGAGGTGCTGGAGAAGTACCAGAGCCAGGACGAGCTGCTCAAGGCAGTCGCTGACGCCAATGCCCTCATCGTCCGCAGTGACAAGATCACCAAAGGGGTGATCGATGCCGCCAAGGAGCTGGAGGTGATCGTCCGCGCCGGTGCCGGATACGACTCCATTGACACCCAATATGCTAAGGAGAAAGGCGTGATCGTAGAGAACACTCCCGGACAGAACTCCAACGCTGTCGGAGAGCTCGTCTTCGGTCTGCTTGTATTTGCAGCACGCAATCGCTTCAACGGCAAGTCCGGTAGCGAGCTTATGGGCAAGAAGATCGGCTTCCACGCCTTTGGTCACACCGCCCGCTGCGCTGCTCGTATTGCACGCGGCTTCGGTATGGAGATCTACTGCTTCGATCCCTCCTTCGAGCAAAGCAAGGAGCGCTCCCCCAAGGAGTACGAGGACGTCACCAACTTCACCAACGTGGAGGATCTCTACAAGACCTGTGACATCGTCTCCCTGCACCTCCCCGCCACGCCGGAGACCAAGGGATCCATCAACTATGACCTCGTGAAGAACATGCCTAAGGGCGGTGTCCTCCTCAATGCTGCGCGCAAGGAGATCATCGACGAGGCTGGTCTTCTGAAGCTCCTGCAGGAGCGTGAGGATCTCAAGTATCTCACCGATATTATGCCCGATATGGATGCGGAGTATCGCGAGAAGCTGGGTGACCGCTACTTCTCCACCCCCAAGAAGATGGGTGCTCAGACTGTCGAGGCCAACATCAATGCCGGTCTCGCTGCTGCCCATCAGATCGTTGCCCTCTTCAGCGAAGGAGAGGTCAAGTTCCAAGTCAATAAGTAACCACTACTATCCCAATAATAATGGCTACAGTAAAACCATTTAAGGGCTGGCGCCCTCCCAAGGATCTGGTCACCAAGGTCAGCTCACGTCCCTACGACGTCCTCGACACTGAGGAGGCTCGCAAGGAGTCCGAGGGCAATCCGATGTCCCTCTACCATATCATCCGCCCGGAGATCAATTTCCCCGCTGGTAAGGATGAGCACGACCCCGAGGTCTATACCGCAGCTTGTGAGCAGAAGGACAAGTTTGTCAAGAAAGGCTGGCTGGTACAGGATGATAAACCCTGCTACTACCTCTATGCTCAGACTATGGGCGACCGTACCCAGTACGGCTTTGTGGTAGGTGCCTACGTACACGACTACTTCAATAACGTCATCCGTAAGCATGAGCTCACGCTCAAGGCCAAGGAGGACGATCGTATGAAGCACGTCAATGTCCTCAATGCGAACATGGAACCTGTCTTCCTCGCATTCCCGGACAATGCAGACCTGCAGGCGATCATTGATAAGTACCGCAAAACTGAGCCGGAGTACGACTTCGTCGCTCCTCCTGAGGACTTCCGCCACACCTTCTGGGTCATCAGGGATGACAGAGACATTGAGACCATCACGAGAGAGTTTGGCAAGATGCCTGCGCTCTATATTGCCGATGGCCATCACCGCTCTGCCGCTGCTGCTCGTGTGGGTAAGGAGAGGTCTGAAGCCAACCCCAATCACACCGGTAAGGAGGAGTACAATTACTTTATGGCAGTTGCCTTCCCCGCCAGTCACCTGCACGTCATGGACTACAATCGTGTGGTCAAGGACCTGAATGGACTGACGAAGGAGCAATTCATCAAGAGGCTGGAGGAGAATTTCGATGTAGAGTGTAAGGGAAAGGAGATCTACCACCCCAATAAGCTCCACAACTTCAGTATGTACCTTGATGGTCAGTGGTACTCCCTCACCGCAAAGCCAGGCACCTACGATGACAACGATCCTGTCGGCATCCTGGATGTGACGGTATCAAGCAACCTGATCCTCGAGGACATCCTCAATATTGGTGACCTCAGGACCAGTAACCGCATCGACTTCGTCGGTGGACTTCGCGGTCTCGAGGAGCTGCAGCGCCGCGTCGATAGTGGTGAGATGACCATGGCCTTGGCACTCTACCCTGTGACTATGGGACAGATCATGAAGATCGCTGACACCGGCAACATCATGCCCCCCAAGGCGACTTGGTTTGAGCCGAAGCTTCGCTCCGGTCTCATTGTCCACACCCTTGAGGACGAAAGATGAGATAAGAGACCATTATCTCCCCGATAAAGTAGAAGAGTGCCTGTGGTTGTATGACCACAGGCACTCTTTTTTTGCCCCAAAGGGACCTCTCCGTAGGTCAAGTATCGCGCCAATCCAATACCGGTAAAAGAGAAAGCTAATACCGATAAAAGAGAAAGCTAATACCGATATTAGTCGCCACTATTATCGGTATTAGAAATGATCCTAAGCATATGCGATTCCTGAAAAAAGTACACAGTTGATTGAATATTACTAGGACTGTATA
>CAMXXM010000071.1 GCA_947253195.1 uncultured Porphyromonas sp. | reverse complement strand
CCCTCGAGGTCTGGGCGATGTCCAGCCAGTCCGCCTTGGGTGCCTGGCTGTCGGAGGTGATGACGCTGACGGAGTCGCCATTCTGCAGCACATACCGCAGCCCCACATTGCGCCCATTGACGCGGGCGGAGACGCAGTGGCTGCCGACATTGGTATGGATGGAGAAGGCGAAGTCGAGCACCGTCGCACCCTTGGGCAGCTGCAGCACCTCCCCCTTGGGGGTAAAGACGTACACCTCCTCGTCGTAGAGATCCATCCGGAAGTCCTTGATCACCTCATCCTCGGGGAGCTTATCCCCCATCTCGAGGACCCGGCGCGCCTCCGTCATCAGGTCATCCAGCCCGGTCTCACTCTTGATCCCCTTGTACCGCCAGTGCGCCGCCAGTCCCCGCTCGGCGATCTCATCCATCCGCTCGGTCCGTATCTGCACCTCCACCCAGCGGTGCTCTGGTCCCATCACGGTGATGTGGAGGCTCTGGTAGCCGTTGCTCTTCGGGATCGAGATCCAGTCCTTGAGCCGCTTGGGATTGGGCTGGTACATGTCGGTGACGATAGAGTAGACGTGCCAGCAGTCGCCCTTCTCCTGCCTTGGCTCCGAGTCGAGGATGATGCGGATGGCGAAGAGGTCGTAGATCTGCTCAAAGGCGCACTTCTGCACCTGGAGCTTGTGGTGAATGGAGGAGATGGACTTGGTCCTGCCCTTGATGTGAAATTTCAGCCCCGCCTCCCTCAGCCGCTTCTCCAGCGGCTCGATAAAGGCGGCGATGTAAGCGTCGCGGGCATCCTTCGTCTGAGCCAGTTTCTCCTTGATATAGGTGTAGACCTTTCGGTCGGTGTACTTCAGTGCCAGGTCGTCCATCTCGCTCTTGACCGCATAGAGTCCCATACGGTGCGCATAGGGGGCAAAGATGGTGTGCACCTCGTCTGAGAGCACCCGCTGCTCCTCCTCGCCGAGGAGATGACCGGCCAGCCTCAGCCGGACCAGTCGATCCGCTATCAGGATCAGGATGATCCGCACATCCTCGGCAAAGGAGAGGAGGAAGCGCCCGAGATTGTCGCTCGTCATCACCTCCGTTGGGTCGTACACCTCGCAGACACGGAGGAGCAGGCGATCCAGGTGGGCGGTGTCGGCACCGAAGCTCTGCTCGATCTGCTCCTCCGTCACCACGCCGCAGCTGAGCGGACGCCAGAGGAGGATGGCAAGGAGGGAGGTGGAGTGGAGACCGATCTCCTCGACGGCAGAGACGGCGGTGAGGAGCTGCGTCTTGAGGCTATCGATGCTCTTCGCCTCGTAAGCACCCCGGTCAAAGGAGCGTCTCAGCACCTCCAGCACGCGGTGGATCTGCTCCCGGGAGAGACCATGCTCCAGTGCCAGGAGGTACCTGAGGATCTCGCCGAAGCTGCTCTCATACGATATGGCGCGATGACGGTACATGGCTTAGCGATCTTCTCGGTGAGAGATACGGTCAGCGACACGCTGCTCGTAGTCGGAGCGACGGGCCCGCCTCGGCCTAAGCACGAGGAGGACCATCACGATCACCGAGACAGCGAGGAGACCGATGGAGATCCAGAAGACCGTCCAATTAGTCGCCCTGAGGAGCCCCGCGATGGATAGGATAGCGACGACACCTGCTATCAGCGTGGGAAGGGTAGTATTATTATTCTTGCTCATAATCATGTACAGTTATAGTGGAGGGGAAAGCGAAGTCGTGCCTCCCATCCCCCTTGTCTGTAAATATAGCGCAAATACTCCAATACGACGCCGCCAGGGTGTCGGTCCCCAGGTGGCGATACAGCAGAGGACCCCGGTAGGGGTCCTCTGCATAGCCCGGTGGTCAAGGCACGAAGTGCCGAAGCCCCCGGGGAAACGAGGATGTATTTTGGGATAAACGACCCCGCCAGGGTGTCGGTCCCTCTAACGATCACCATTACGAGCGACACCCTGGCGGGGTCGTGGGATAAAAGAGGGCTATGCTTACCCGGGGTCTCACCTTTATGATACGACCCCGATAGGGTGTCGCTCCCGCTATGTGACCTTCATTCCGAGCACCCCCGGTGGGGTCCCGAAAGTAGATCTCCAGGAGGGTAATCAGGAGAGGCAGCGTGAGCGGCGTTACTTCTGCTTCCTATCGTCGTAGGAGTAGACCTCGCGGATCTTCCCATCCATACCGTGGATGACAACCGAGACACCTCGGTCGATCGCGATCTCACGGGCAGCCTGGATGGCTTCCTCCTGAGTGGGGCAGAACTTGAGCGCCTTGGGCTGACCCTCGCTGAGGATCTGCCACTTCCCATCCGACTTGCGGTGGGTCACATGTAAGTCTTTTCTCTTGTCCATAGTCTTAGTACTTAGTATTAAGTGAGTGAGTCACACAAATATAGACATATCCCCCCACAAGACCTAACCCTCCTCGGCCAAGGGGCAAGGCTGACGCAATTGAGCTCTACTGCAAAGAAGTGATAATCCATATTATACTGTACCATCTCATGTACCAACCCTCTCCTGATGCTCCCTCCTGCCGATCCCGCAGGGGTGCTTAGTTCACCACTCTTCACGATGAGCTGAATAGCTGCTGTGTCACTTAATTGCGTCACCCCTGCATACTCCTGACTTCTCCGTCCTCTATAAGAAAGTGTCTATCACATCCCGAGGATGTAGTAGAGGTAGGGACCGGCGTCCGTGGTGAGGGTGCAGGAAAGGGTGGTAGCGACCATCGGCAATACCTCCTGACAGGTGAAGCGAGCCGAGACCGTCATATATCCAAGCGTATCGCGCCGAGCAGAAACCCGGACATCTGTCCCCATAGCCATACGAGCAGGATCGGAGAGGATCATCTCTGAGATGGTACCGGGATCGACCAAATCCCCATCAAGGCGAACCCTCAGACGGAGTGTCACAAAGTCCTCATCACATGAGGGCACCTCATAAACAATGGCCTCCCCACGATAGACCAGTCGGTAGGGGATCAGTCTTGCAGCCAGGAGCAGGGCAGCGACTGCCACCGCCAGCATCGTTATGCCGTAGCGGGTCAGCAGGGGCGGCACCTGACCAATGATACTTCGGACCTTCTCGCTCCGGAGCTGATAACGATCATCCGCTCTTTCTTCATTCCGTTGCTCCATGATTAGCTACCCAGCTCCAGTTGATTTCTCACTAAGTTATAGTACTTTCCCCTCATCGCCGTCAGCTCCTCATGTGTGCCCTCCTCGGCGATTCTCCCTCTGTCTAGCACGACTATATGATCTGCATCGCGGACTGTGGAGAGCCGATGAGCCACGACGACGACCGTCTTCCCGGCGTAGAACGTCCGGAGCCGGTCCGTGATCAGTCGCTCATTCTTCGCATCCAGCGCATTGGTTGCCTCATCGAGGAAGACGATCCTGGGATCCTTGTAGACCACCCGGGCGATCAGAAGCCTCTGACGCTGACCCTGACTGATGCCCTGACCATCCTGACCGATCATCGTATTATAAGCGAGCGGAAGCGCATCTATGTAGTCCGCAATATTTGCCACCCTTGCCGCCGCCCTCACCCGATCGATGTCCGGTTCCTCATCCGAGATGGCGATATTGCGCGCAATGGTGTCGGGGAAGAGGTACCCCTCCTGTATCACGGCACCACACTGCCTACGCCACCACTCGAGACTGTACTCGTTCAGATCCTCGCCGCCCACAAGGATCGAGCCCCGAAGCGGCTCATAGTACCCAAGCATCAGCTTGATGAGGGTCGTCTTGCCGCTGCCGCTGGCGCCGACGATGGCGGTCAGCTTACCATTAGGGATCAAGAGGTTGATGCCCGACAGGATATCCTGCGGACTGTAGGGATCGTACTTAAAGGCCAAGTCCCTCAGTTCGATGGAGTACCCCTCCCTGTCCTCCGAGGGGAATGCGCGACGGATCCGGTGCGCATCCTCCTCATCCTGTTCCTCGTGAATCTCGCTCATGCGCTCCAGGCTGATGCTGACATCCTGCCAGGAGTAGATAAAGTTGATCAACTGCTCCACAGGGCTATTTAGCTGACCGATGATATACTGCACGGCCAGCATCATGCCGAGTGTCATGTCCCCGCGTATCACGGCGGTGGCGGCGAGGATGGTGATGAGGATGTTCTTCAGCTCATTGATCGTCACGCTGCCGATCTGCTGGAGCTGGCGAAAGTTGAGCGCTCTGAGATTGACCCCAAAGAGATCCGCCTGCACGTCCTCCCACTCCCACCGCTTCCTCTGCTCACATCCCTGGAGCTTGATCTCCTGCATGCCATTGATCCGCTGGTAGGTGACACTCTGATTGCGCCCTGCCTGCTCGAAGTAGGCATAGTCCAGCTCCCGTCTCTTGCGGAGGAAGATGAGGATCCAGCCAGCGTAGATCAGCGTTGCCACCACGAAGACCGTAAATATCAGCCAATCATAGACGGCTAAGACGATACCGAAGACCACAAACGTGACAAAGGAGAAGAGCAAGCTCAGGCTGCTTGAGGTGAGGAACTGCTCCACTCTCCGGTGATCCTCAATCCGCTGCAGGAGATCGCCTATCAGCTTCGCGTCGAAGAAGCACATCGGCAGACGCATCAGCTTGATGAAGAAGTCGCTGATCAGGGAGATATTGATCCTCGTGGATATGTGTAGAAGGATCTTCGATCGGACGAAGTCGATCCCTGTCCGACTCAGGAGCAGCATCAGCTCCGCCAAGAGTATCGTCCATATAAATCCTATGTCCCGACTCCCTATACCCACATCCACAATCGCCTGAGTGAGGAAAGGGAAAATCAGCTGCAGCAGGGCTCCCACGACGAGACCAAGGATCAGCTGGACGAAGTAGCGGCGATAGCGTCTCAGGTAGCCCATAAGGAAGCGGAGGTTGTCCCTCTTAGCTCGTCGCACGCCATCCTCCTCTGGAGCATAGAAGGCTTCGGTAGGCTCGAGGAGGAGGACGATCCCCCGCTCCTCACCTCCGGTAACGGTACTGACCCAGTGGTCACAGAAGGTCTTACGATCAAGGCTTCTGAGTCCCTTGCCCGGATCAGCGATGTGGATGGTGTAGTCGCCATCCCGCCGACGAGTCACCCGATCGATGACGACAAAGTGGTTCTGGTCCCAGTGAGCGATACAGGGCAGAGGAGCCTCCTCGACAAGGGTGTCGAGGGAGACCCGCCCACCGATCGTCTTAAGCCCAATCTCCTCTGCCGCCTTGCTGATGCCGAGGAGGGAGACACCGGTCTTGCCGAGGGCGCAGAGGTCACGCAGCCGGTCGATGTCCGGCTCCCGACCATAGTAGCTGACGATCATCGCCAGCGAGACCGGTCCGCAGTCCATCGCATCCCACTGTCGCCTAAGCTTTATCCCTTTCCGTTCCATAGTGTATGGCTCATCCTCCCTTTCCCCAAGGCTACACAAAAAGAGGTGTTATAAAACGTCTGCGTCCAATTTGACGTGGAAAGTGAGCCTAAAAAGTAAAAGTCCCCCTATTCATCAGGGGTATTTCTTTTACCGGTATTAGTAGAAACTATTATCGGTAAAAGATTGCACTAATACCGGTACTAGACCGAGGACTGAGTCCATCGGTCTGAGGAGGTCACAAATCGGCTGTCCGATTACTCCTTTTTTGTCAGTCCATCATTCGGAGAGACTTGCCGAGGGATGCCGAGATTACCTCGGGAATCGGAGGGAGATTGGATGGCATCCGGTTCCATACATCAGACTTAGGAGAGACGGAGCGCTCCACATTGCCGAAGTCCCCTGAGGGCTTTTCAGCTTTCACCTCACCCTTAGAGAGGCTTCTCAGGGAGAGGACGTAAATGTCGCTGATGTTGACAAGATTCTTCTCCGGTCCGTCCTTATACTTCGTAGTCAGCCCCGTAAGTGTGCGCAACGACAGAAAGTCTCGTGCTGACAGTTCCTCCCCGGGGACATAAGAGGAGAGCGTCTGGACCAATCGCTTAATGGTAATAGTATTGGTTCTACCAAAGAGAGTCCTCGGTCGACTTTCTTTCTCTCCAAGCCAGTCGATTGAGACCTGATAGCTGCCATCCTCAGTTTTCCTGATCTCTCCCACCGGAGCACCTTTTCTCCTCACCTCGCCATTGTCGGTGATCGTATAGCCTTTACCGAGAGGCAGGGGTGTATTGAGCAGGAAGTTACTCAGTCCATTCTTACCCATAGAGACACTCCCGGACTCCGTCTTGGCCTGCTTGATAAACTCCTCGTCCGAGTATGCCCGGAGAGAGCGGATACTGTACTTGAGCTTGTCGCCTCGACGAGGCAGGAAAAAAGCCACAACCGCCTCCGTATAGTAGGTCGGGATCTCATCGATGTACTGGTAGATCCTGACGAGAGCCTCCATTTCCGTGTAGTCTGCATTAGGATCAAGAGCGGTGACAGAGACCTCCGGTAGAGAGTACGCACTCTGGGTCATCCGTAGTGTGTCACCGGGATGGATCGAGGTCACCAGATCAGCGTAGCCAATGTGGGAAGCGGTAACCGAACCGGACGGATAGCTATCTGGCAGTACTCTGCCCCCACGATCGGATAGCCCGATCAGGTGTCCATCTCCACCCATCAGTACAACCTCCGATATGGGGGATGACGTCACATCATCCAAGAATACTACCTGAGGGGGGTGGCAAGGCATACGGCAATAACTGCAAACAACAGTAATCTTCTCATAATATCATAGCAATAAAACACAGAGTGCGACAGAACTCTACGCGAGTTAGGTCGTACTCATGCCCATAAGGAATGATTAGAATATCTTTATTCCAAAGATATACATATGCTCATTCCCCTTTTCCCCATCCATAAAGCCCTCTAACAGGATGATATTTATACCATCGCCGCCACGAACGCTCTTCATTTCATCAATTGTAAATTTCTCTATGAGCTGTAAAACTTTAATAAAGACTGATTATAATGTAAGTATTTATTCTATTTCAAACCGGGATAAAATTCCTACAAAAGGTCTCCTGTCTCAAATCACACAGCAAATATAGCAAAAACATAATTAACAAAAAACAATCTCTATAATAGGGGTGTCGCATTTGAGCAGCACAGAAACTATTCATCTCATTATGAAGAGTGGGGAACGAATCGCACCTTGCTAGTACCCGTTTCCTAACTATATAGCTCAAATGAGTCACTCTTGATCCATAGAAAGCAATGTCCCATTTGTAAGGTCGGGACTGAAAAGGTTTGAAAAGGAGGAGATGCGAGGGTGACAGACGCTCGAGCCAGTGATACGTGAGAGGAAGGACC
>CAMXXM010000070.1 GCA_947253195.1 uncultured Porphyromonas sp. | reverse complement strand
GTGCTGACCTGTCTGGTGGCTATCTTTGCCGGTGCAGTAGGTAATATCATCGACTCTATTTTTTACGGAAAGATATTTACCCACAGCTTCGGGCAGGTAGCGACGATCTTCCCCGCCGCACCGGAGACAGGCTATGGAGACTGGTTTCAGGGAAAGGTGGTGGATATGTTTTACTTCCCCATCATCCGCAGTCAGTGGCCCGACTGGGTACCCGGCTGGGGAGGAGAGGAGCTGATCTTCTTCCGCCCGATATTCAACTTTGCCGATGCCTGCATCTCGGTCGGTGTGATCGCGCTGCTATTCTACAGCAGCTCCTTTGCTCACCTGATGGGTCATGTCGGTAGTAAGAAACCTAAGGACAGAGCTCCGGAGGACTCGGTCATACATAATGAGGAAGCATCGTAGTCTCTGCAGCCTGATCCTGCTCTCCATCGCACTGATAGTGCTCCTCTCGCAGTGTCGCCGCCGACCGGATGCGATCCTGACGAGAGACGAGATGAAGGCGGTCACCAAGGACATGGTCCTGGCCCAGTCTTACATTGACAGCAAGTATGGGATGCCGGACTCGGTCCGCGAGGCATACTATAGGAGCGTGCTGGAGAAGCATGGGATCTCGCAGGCAAAGTACGATACCTCTCTCGTCTGGTACGGAGAAAATCTCCCGATGCTCACGAAGATCTACAATCAGATCATCGAGGAGCTTCAGCAGGAGGCTGTGGTCTTAGACACCCTCTACCAAGACTCCATCCGCCGCGCCGGGCTCACCTACAAGTCACCGGTGTCGCTCTGGAGCGAGCCCTCGAGGGTCTGTCTCTCGGAGGGAGACAGAGCCTACCGCTTCATAATGTGTGAGCTCAGTAGTGGTACCGTGGCGGGAGGGGACACGCTCGACTTTGGTTTCAATATACTGCCGGGGCTGCTCAGCTCGGGGGAGAGGATCGAGATCTCTTTTGTCACCCTCACCCGGGACAGCAGCATCGTCTACTCCACACAGACCACACTGGATGGCAAGGGCGACCGACGGATAGCACTCGAGTATGTCACGCCACAAGACACCACAACCGAGCAGACTCAGTGGCACCGACTCTTTCTCTCCTACTATCGTGACCGGGACTGCCTAAGGAAGATCCCGCTGGTTCTCGATAGTATTTACCTCTCTAAGCGTGAGACTCCCGTGGTGGTGGAGGAGCCGACAGTAGAGGAGACTGAAGAGTAAAATTGACTAACTTTGTAACTAAGATCGCCACAGACCTATGGGACAGACGGGAGACATGACACTCATCTATAGTCCGGAGATACTGGACTTTATCCAGCAGAGCATGAATTACCTCGCTCTGCTTGATCCCGAGGTCACTCCCCGATGGACGAGGGAGACGGTGCGTGAGTGCCGTGACACGTTGGCAGCTGTGTATACCGCAGCGACGAGACTTCCGGATCTGGATCCGTCGCTTTTCTTTGGCGAGCTGGAGCACCTCGTCGAGGAGGAGGACTATGAGCGGGTGAGACGTCGCCACGAGCGATTCTTCGCTGACCGAGACCTATTCCTCGATGCACTCAACGAGCAGATGCAATACTCTGAGCGCCCGATCAACATCAGTCTCAGCGAGCTGCTTGCCGACCTCTTCCAAGCTTTGGCAGATATCGTCTGGGTCTATAGACAGCAAAACGAGGAAACGATGGTCCAGTCCATTGCCGAGGCGAGGTATGCCTTTGACCACGAGTGGGGAGAGAAGCTGGCAGCTGTGCTCAGACGACTTCACCTCCTGCTCAGCGATCCGGACTTTATGCCCCTCGAGATGCCGGACGATGAGGATGACCCATCGAGCCACGATGAGTGACATGCCTATAGATCGGATCACCATCACCAAGGAAGAGCTCGGGGAGCTGGAGGCGGAGGAGCTTCCGGTGCCGGTCACGATCCTTGACGCCTCGTGCTCTGACGATGAGATAGAGAGCGTCATGGGTGCTCTCTCGAGGGCCGGTGTCCTCGGCCTTGACACAGAGACTAAGCCCTCATTCCACAAGGGCGAGGGGAATAAGGTCTCCATACTCCAACTCTCCGATCACGAGAGATCCGTAATCATCAAGCTACTGACCTTTGACGGAAAGGAGGACAAGGCATCACGCCTCGCCCCCGTAGCACGCGTGCTGGCAGACGACGGTACACTCCTCGTGGGGGTATCTATCCACGATGACGCTCTCGGCCTGAGGAAAAACCATGGTCTCGAGTGCCACCAAGTTCTTGAGCTCCAGCTGACGGCCAAGGCCGCAGGTCTAAAGGTCTTCTCGCTCTCCAAGCTCTATGCCCTACTCTACGACAAGCGCATCTCCAAGAGCCAGCGACTCAGCAACTGGGAGAGCGAGAAACTCTCGGAGGCGCAGACTAACTATGCCGCACTCGATGCCTATGCCGGCCTGCTGATCTACGACGGACTTAAGGACTTCGTCAAGCCCTCCATGATCGAGAAGAGAGTGGGACCGACCGTGAGAGTACCCAAGCCAAAGAAGAGAGAGACCTCTGCGAGAGTACGAAAACGCAGGGTTAAAGCTAAGGTCAAGGGGGCAAAAGTAAAAAGTAAAACCACTGACAAATAACTCATCCTATGACCACCCTAGACTCCATACCAATACTCCACCTACGACCCGGTAAAGACGAGCCGATGGAGCGCCGTCATCCTTGGGTCTTCTCCGGTGCTCTTGATCGGAGGGATACCGACGGGCTGAAGGAGGGAGACTTAGTCGAGCTCAGGAGCTCAACGGATGACTTTATCGCCCGCGGCTACTGGTCTCCGGAGAATATTGCGATACGGATCCTCACCTTCGATGCCTCGGAGGAGATTGACCAAGCATTCTGGGTCCGGCGACTGGGGGGGGCTCTCAAGGTGAGGGAGGCTGTCGGCTTGGCGGGAGAGCACGCTGCCCTCCGCTGGATATATGGTGAGGGCGATGGTCTCCCGGGACTGATCATAGACCTGTACGACTCCATCGCTGTTATACAGGCTCACACGCTCGGCATCCACCGACAGAGACACCTGATCTCAGAGGCAATGTCCACGGTGCTTGGCAGTCGCCTGCAGGTGGTTTACTACAAGAGCGCCGAGACGCTGACGGCAAGCTCTCCGATAGAGGGGGAGATCGATGAGCTGCTTATGGGATCTCTACCGAGGGAGCAGGAGGTGGTGATCGACGAGCGGGGGATGAAATTTTACCTCGACGTTGTCAAGGGACAGAAGACCGGCTTTTTCTTGGATCAGAGAGACAACCGCTCCCTCCTGAGACAGTATGCTAAGGGGCGGAAGGTGCTCAATATGTTTTCCTACACGGGAGGATTCTCCCTCGCTGCCATGCTGGGAGGGGCTAAGCAGGTGGTGTCCGTAGACAGCTCTGAGCGCGCCATAGACCTGACGGCAAGGAATATGGAGCTCAACTTCCCCGGCAGAGACGATACCCACGAGGAGATCGCCACCGATGCATTCGGCTACTTAGAGGGACTACAGGGAGGAGAGTACGACCTGATGGTACTGGATCCGCCCGCCTTTGCAAAGAATAGACGCGTCCTCTCACGCGCACTCAATGGCTACCGTCGGCTCAATCGCATTGCGCTCCAGAAGATTGCCCCCTCGAGCCTGCTCTTCACCTTCAGTTGCTCACAGGTGGTTAGCCCGGAGAAATTTCAGGAAGCGGTATTTACCGCTGCTCTACAAGCCGGGCGAGAGGTGAGGATCCTCCACCGCCTTACTCAGGCTGCGGATCATCCCGTGAACATCTATCACCCCGAGGGAGAGTATCTCAAGGGTCTTGTACTCTACGTCAAGTGATGTCCCGATACTTCTCTCGACTCGCTCCGCTGCTCCTTCTCATCGGGATGATGTCCTCCTGCATCGAGACGAGGAAGGAGAGAGAGTCGGAGGAGGTCAACTACCGAAAGTGGAGCGAAATCGTCGCCAGTGATACGCTCCGAGTAGGGACGGTCACCTCCCCTACGGACTTTTACTTCTACAGAGGTGAGCCCTTCGGGCTGGAGTATCAGAAGGTGTCTCGCTTTGCCGAGGCGCACAAGCTCAAGCTCGACATCAAGGTCACCGGTAGCAGGGATAGTCTTATGGCATGGATCAAGTCCGGGGTCATCGACCTATCCATCACCCCCTTTGCCATGACCTCTGAGATCAGCAAGTCGTATGACTTTGCCGGCATTGTAGACACTATCGCTTTAGTAGTGGTGCAAAATAGATCCATCACCCCGCTCCTCCGCCGGGTGGGCGACTTAGACGGCAAGTCGATCTACGTCTCCTCCAATAGTCCTGCGGAGATGCGCTTGGAGCAAATCGTTGCAGAGGCCGCCCTGGACTCCCTCCATATCCTACCCGTCGACTCTCTGGGCGATGTGGACCTGATCAAGTCGGTCGCCGATGGAGACAACATCCGCTACGCAGCGGTAGACACCCGACTGGCGGGATTATTTGAGCGGCACCACCCCACCCTCGACACAAAGCTTCGCATCAGCGTACCACTGCGGTACAGCTGGATGCTGCATAAGGGCAATCAGAGTCTCACCGAGCAGATCGGCCGCTTCTTCTCCTCTTCTTCTAAGGAGGAAGAGGTTGACCCTGACCGCCTGCTTACGATCGAGAGTGGCAATTACTTCAAGGGTCTCAGATCCCCCCTCCATACTCCTACTATCCAGCAGGGAGCCATCTCCCCATACGATGAGATATTCATGCAAGAGGCAAAGCGACTGGGCTGGCACTGGACCTATCTCGCTGCGATCGCCTTCACAGAGTCTCGCTTCATCCCTGACATCGTGGCTCGATCAGGGGCGCGAGGTCTTATGGGCGTGATGCCTGCCACCGGACGTGCCTATGGGGTGAGTAGGGAACAGTTGCTGGACCCTCTGACAGCAGTGCGCGTGGCTGTCGATTGCCTCCGGGACAATGAGAAGTCCTTTAGCAACATCCGGGACACCCATGAGCGGGAGTGCTTCACACTCGCGGCCTACAACGCCGGCTATGGTCACGTCCTGGATGCGATGCGTCTGGCACGGAAGTACAGCGCACCGGACAGTGTCTGGGATGGAGGGGTAAGGGAGTACCTCCTCCTCAAGAGCACACCGAAGTACTTCAATGACCCTGTGGTCAAGTACGGCTACGTCCGTGGCTCGGAGACCGTCAAGTATGTAGACAACATTATGCAACTCTCTGCCCTCTACCGAGGAGCAAGGAGCAAGGGAAAATAGCTAGCTAAGAGTATGAAAATAGTAAACTTATCAGAGCAAAACAGCCTCATCAACCGCTTCATCGCAGAGATGAGGGATGTCAATATCCATGCGGACTCGATGCGCTTCCGGAGCAATGCCAGGCGCCTCGGCGAGATTATGGCGTACGAGATCAGCAAGACACTCGACTACACGGAGAAGAGGGTGACCACCCCTCTCGGGACCAAGGATATGTACCTGCCCACCGAGGAAGTGGTCGTCGCCACCATCCTTCGCGCCGGTCTCCCCATGCAGAGCGGACTGACCAATTACTTTGACAAGGCTGACAACGCTTTCGTATCCGCCTACCGCAAGGAGGGTGGAGACAGTGAGCTGGGATTTGACGTACACATCGAGTACCTAGCCTCCCCCTCTCTCGAGGGACGGACACTGATCCTTGCTGACCCAATGCTGGCGACGGGGAGCTCGATGATGCTTGCCTATAATGCACTCCTCACCAAGGGGCAGCCCGCCACCACCCACTTCGCAGCCATCATCGCCAGCCGGCAGGGTGTCGATATGCTTGCGAAGCATGCCCCTGAGGACTCCACCCTCTGGATCACCGCCCTCGACGAGAAGCTCAATGAGCACGCCTACATCGTCCCAGGACTGGGCGACGCAGGGGATCTCTCCTTCGGGACCAAGATGGACTAAGCGGATATTATACTACGAGCAGAGCCTCCGACGAGACGATTGTCCCCTCGGAGGCTCTGCTCATTTTGTACCCGGCTAGCCTAAACCTTCCTCAGCCAGATGCTCCTCACGCTGTGATCGTCACCCTTCTCGAGGATGAGATTGGAGCGAAAGCGCGTCGGCTCGATATTCTGGACTAAGTTGATCAGATTGACATCATCCCACACTTGATTGGCCAGCTTAATAGTCTCTTCCTTAGGCAGATCGGCGTAGCGATAGAAGTAAGAGTCCTTATTCCTAAACGCCGTCTGTTGCAGCTTGATGAATCGATCCACATACCACCTGCGGATCGCAGACTTCTCCGCATCGACGTAGATCGAGAAGTCAAAAAAGTCTGACACAAAGACCGACCGACGTGCTCTCGACGCATCCACACTCGCCTGCAAGACATTGATCCCCTCGATGATCAGCACATCCGGCTGATCCACCTCGTCATACTCTCCCTTGATCACGTCGTAGTATAGGTGGGAGTACCTGGGTGACGGGAGGTGACGACGACCGCTCTTGACAGCCGCAAGGAAGTTGAGCAGACTCATCACATCGTAGCTCTCAGGAAATCCCTTTCGGTCGCTCAGACCGCGCCGCTCCAGCTCAGCATTGGGGTACAGGTAGCCATCGGTCGTCACGAGAGAGACCTTTGGCGTCTCCTCGTTCATTGAGAGGAGCTTCTGCAAGACCCTCGCCGTGGTACTCTTACCCACAGCGACACTGCCGGCGATCCCGATGACGTAGGGAACGGTCTGGAACTGACGATGAAAAAACTCGCCATAGTCGCGCTGCAGATTCTTATGATGCATAATATTTATCTCCAAGAAGCGACACATAGGGAGGTAAATATCACTGATCTCCTCTACGGTCAGAGGCTCATTCATCGCATGGAGCTTGCTAATGTCGATCTCGGAGAAAGGAAAGTTGGGGTGGCTGTCCAGGCTGCTCCACTGATCTCGAGTGAATGATTGATAGGGAGAAAAGGTTGCGGTATAGGGTTTCATTGTGCTGTAGTCCGATCCTGCATAAATATTCACCGGCAAAGGTATTCAATTTACCTCTTACGGATGTCCGGACATCATATGCGAAGCAGGGGTGACGCATCTGAGTGGTACGGAAGCCACTCAACTCATTCTGAAGAGTAGGAAGCAAAGCACCCGCAAGGGTGTCGCACCATCAAGCATACCCACCGAATGCGTCATCCCTACCCAATCAGCCCACTCCGCAGGGAAATCTCTAATACCGATATTAGTGAGGTCTAATACCGATATTAGCGACGCCTAATACCGATATTAGACTTCACTAATATCGGTATTAGAT
>CAMXXM010000069.1 GCA_947253195.1 uncultured Porphyromonas sp. | reverse complement strand
CCCCAGGTGTGCCTCGCCCAGCTTGCTCCTCACCTCTGTGCGACGCATCCCGTACCGTAGATCAGTCCGCTCCACGAGGAGGCTGTCGCTGATCGGTCGGCTGAAGGCGGGCCATCCGCAGCCGCTGTCGTACTTGTCTGAGGAGAGGAAGAGCGGCTCCCCCGTGGTGACATCGACGTAGATCCCCTCACTAAACTCCCGGTCGTATGGGTGGCTGAAGGCACGCTCCGTGCCGCCCTCCTGCGTCACCTCGTACTGCAGGTCGGTGAGGAACCGGTGTAGCTCCTCCTTGCTCTTACGGCTGAAGCGGGGCTGATTGGCCTCGCGCGCCTTGCGGAAGAGGGCGGGGGAGATGTGGCAGTAGCCGGAGGGGTTTTTCTTCAAGTAGTCCTGGTGGTACTCCTCTGCCCGGTAGAAGCTCCGGAGCGGCATCCCCTCCACCGCTATCGGCTTGCTGTACTGCGTGCGGAGCTGCTCCAGTGCAGCGGTCACCACCGGCTCATCGGCGGGGTCGCTGTAGTAGATACCGGTGCGGTACTGCGTGCCGCGGTCGTTGCCCTGACGATTGACCGCCGTAGGGTCTATGGCGAGGAAGAAGGTCTCCAGCAGCTTTGCCGTCGACAGCACCTCCGGGTCGTAAAGCACTCTGACGGTCTCGGCGTAGCCCGACTTGTCGCCACAGACGATCTCGTAGGTGGGGTCGGGGGTATTGCCATTGGCATACCCCACCTCTGTCTCCACCACACCGCGGATCTGGCGGAGGAAGTGCTCCGTCCCCCAGAAGCATCCACCGGCGAGGTAGATCTCTCTTATGCTATCACTCATCTCCACAGTCTCTTGCTTGGTGGCCTGAGCACGCCCTCCGGCTGAGAGACAGCCCGGGAGCAGCAGGAGGAGAGCACCGATGAGGAGCAGCGGTACTCTCGCTCTCGCCCATACCTCAGTCGTCCGTCTCCTCATCCTCGTCCTCGAGATCCTCATCTGTCTCAGGCTCCACGGGACGCTCGCGGGTACCTTGCTCGACCCAGACGAGGCGTTCGGTGTCGTAGCCGAGCGCCTTGGCCTTGGAGACGAAGAGCTCCTTCACCTCCTCCGGCATCTCCATGGTGCGGGAGAGGAGCCATACGTAGTCGGTATTGCGACCGACGACGAGCGCATAGCGATAGTCCGGGTCGAGCTCCACGATGTTGTACGAGCTGTAGAAGGGACCGAAGAAGGAGACCATCAGCCGCGCCACCTCAGGGTCCTCGATAGGCTTAGCCCTGCCGATGGAGTCGCTCCAGCGCTCTCTCTTGAGGTCGTAGCCGCTATTGACGACTCGGATGGTGCCGTCGTCATTGAGGGAGTACTCGGCGGTGGTGTTGTCAAGATCTTTCTCGAAGCGTGAGTCGAGGCGGGCGATCTCGTACCACTTGCCGAGGTAGCGCTCCAGGTCGAAGCCTCTCACCGGCCAGGCTCCCCGGGGCAGCCCCATCTTTTTCCAGATGTAGTAGTAAGCAGCAGCGCCGGCTGCGGCAGCGGTGCCTGTAAGGGCTATAAGTAGATTCTTTGCTTTCATGATCATAGTGGTGATATAGTTATCTTATCCTTGTCACCCAAAGGTACCAAGAATGCAATGGAATCAGATGGAGAGATCCACATACTTGCCCTCCGGGGCGATGCATTAGAAATGAAGCGGTATAGTCATTGGTAAGTCTCTCAGATGGTTTCTTAAAGGGTATTTATCTTTCGGTAATCATCAAAGGTCTCAAGATATATGAGAAAAGGAGAGCAGTCTGTACGAGTCTCTTCTGCCAAACACTCGGAATACAAGAGGGGCTGTGTCCTCGGTAATCCGACGACACAGCCCCTCTTTGACTTAGTATGCTTACTTCTTGTAGGCAGCCCACCAAAGCGGCGTGCCTATCTCGTCAGGACCGTTGAGCTTGGAGAGGGCATCAGCGTAGTCCTTCGGGGAATTGTTCTTCAGCGAGGTCGGGTAGGGCAGGCGCTGTGGGAAGAACTCCCACTTACTCGTCTTTGCAGTTTTAAGCGTGAGACCGGGCATGGCAACGATGGGCTTCTCGACGGCAGGGTTTTCAAAGAAAGGTAGCCCCAGTCGTCTGTGATCACTCCATGTCTCGAGGGGAAGCCACGGCACTTGGGCGATGAACTTCTGCGTGAGGATCTTTGTCAGATGGTCATTGCGTACTGTCCCATCCTTGTAGAGTCCATTGACCGGATAGGCATAGTCGTAGCTGTCGACCTTACCTGTCTTGCCGTCTCGATAGTGCATGGGCACTGTCGCCGGCGGCTCGGTGATATGATCCCAGGCAACGGAGGTTCCTACGCGATTGTAGTCCTTGGACGCCAAATATTCGTCGAGAGAGCCTTTGAGGTTAGATCCGGGGAGGATGTCATCCATATAGGTAAAGCTCTCTCGTATCCCCTGCTCGTAGGCACTCTTGCCGTCCATCGGGACACTCCATCCCCTTACTGCCGCCTCGGCGATGAGGAAGTAGCTCTCCCAAGAAGCAAAGAAGACGCGACGAAGCGTGCTGTTGCGGAATGGGAGGACGAGACGGGGGGTGGTGCCGTTGCGTCCGGAGAGCATATTCAGATCGCCCTTGCCCCCCCATGATCCACCGACGGGAGCATTCCAGGTGAAGGCAGCGTTGAGTACGACGAGAGTGTCGGCCTTCTCCTTGCCCTCCTCTTTTTTCAGCAGAGGCCATGTGGTGGCTCCCCAACTCTGATTCGATGAAGGGTACTTGCAGAAGCGAGGATTGTTAATGTCCCCGGGGATGCCGTAAGCAACGTATGCGCGCGGATCAATGGCGTGAGGGAGCCCATCCAGCCAAAATCCTGCAGAGGGGTCATTGGTGGCACCGGCAAACTGATCCTCATACCTGATGCCCATCCAGTCAGCGGGGCAAAACTTCAGTCGGATCGGCACAAGGCTGTCGCCCTTGGCATACTTAGTCCCCTCAGCGATGCTCTTCTCGCGCTGTGTCTTGGCTGCTTCGTTGAGCTTCGGTACGGTGGTGCGTGCATACTCTCCGATCTGACGCTCTGAGGAGATGCCACCGAGGCCGGTGTAGAGGTTATTGAGCGTGGAGGAGAGGAGTTGGTCGTTCCACTGGCGGGTCATTACGCCGGCGAGAGGATCCCATCCGTCTTTCTCCTGTACGGAGAAAGTCTCACTGAGTGTGGAGATGAACTTGCCTGTGGCGACGGCTGACTCAAAGTGCTTCTTCGCCAGGGTAGGGTCTGCATTGACGATACGCATCGCCAGGCGCATGCGGAGAGAGTTGCCGTACCGCTGCCACTTCTCAAAGTCGTAGCCGTAGGCTGGGTCAAGCTTCTTCGCCGCATCGGGTGCAGTGACATCGGGATTAATTGCTCCTGTGGCTTCCTCCAGTTCCTTGAGTAGGAACGTGTAGACCTCCTCGACGGTATTGAAGGAGACGTGTGTCCCGGTAAAGGCCTCGATGGGCATTGGGCCGAAGTTGTCCACAAACTCACTCATCAAATATGCTCGCCAGATGCGTGCACACTGATAGATGTTCTCTGCGGAGGGGAGGACGGCGCCATTTGCCTTCCGCTCTGTGTGTAGGGCGATGGCACTATTGATATTGGTAAGCCACTCAGTGAGGTAGCGGAAGTAGTCGTTCGTCCATTTTCCATCCTGGGACATTGTGGAGAGAGTGCCGATGTTATCCATATGCCCGGCGTCCTTCCAGTAGAGTACGAAGACACGCTCGGCGATGTGAGGATCCATCTGAGCACCGATGATGGAGCTGTTGATGAAGTACTCCGTCTCGACCACGTCCGCTCCGGCGGCGTAGGGGTTCTTATTGATCTCGTCAAAGTCGGCACAGCCGGCAGCCAGACCGCCGGCGAGGATTGCCGTGGCGAGAGAGGTGTATAAGTGTCGTTTCATAACTATGGCAATCCTGCTTAGAAGTTAATGGAGAAATTGATGTAGAAGGAGCGTGTCGTGGGTGGGGCAAGAGCCTCCAGTCCGACAGCATTGGATCCTGTAGCGTAGACGGACTCAGGATCGATGCCATTGAGGTGGCTGGTGATCATCCAGAGGTCATTGGCTGTGAGACCCACCTTAGCTCCCCTTACAGCGGTGCCGTCAAGCCATGTGCCCGGGAGGGTGTAGCTGAGACTGATGTTGCGGAGTCGGATGTTGGTCGCATCGAAGAGGTTGTCCTCTGTGATGCCGGCGTTGCCACTGGACTTGCCGGAGAGCTGAGACCAGAAGTCTTGGCGGCTGACTTTTACGTCATTGGGCTTATAGCCGTCGCCATCTTTTACGACACCGTCGTAGACAAAGTCACTCCGCTCTCCATTGTCGCCTACCGTGAGGATGGATCGACCGGACTTCTTGAGGGCATAGTTGGTGAAAGAGTAGATCTTACCACCGAAGCGACCGTCGATCTGGAAGCTGAGCTGGAGTCCCTTGTAGGTGAGGGTGTTGGTGAGACCGAGGAGGAAGTCAGGTTGCTGATTGCCGAGATAGTGCTGTCCATCGGCGGCATTCGGTACACCCTTGTCGTCGACGATGATCTTGCCGTAGTAGGGGCTCTTCTTGTCCTCCACACGGGCAAACTTACTGCCGTAGATCGCTCCATACCGCTGACCGGCGGCCGCGAAGATGGAGATGTTGTCGAAATCCCCAAGGCTATACTGTGTCACACCCTCAGCAAGCTCCCGGACGGTATTGATGTTCTTGGAGAGGTTGGCAGTGATGCTCCAGCTGAAGTCTTTCGTCAGTACGGGGGTGGCATCGATCATGAGTTCAAATCCCTTGTTCTCGATGTCTCCTGCGTTGATCTTGCGGTACTTGTATCCCTCTAGTCCGTTGATGGGGATGTTGAGGAGCTGGTTGACAGCATTGGACTTGTAGAAGGCGAAGTCAAAGGAGAGCCTGCTGTCGAAAAACTTCCCCTCCAGTCCGATCTCCCAAGAGTTGATCAGCTCATTCTTCACATTTTCGTCGAAGAGGATGTCGTTTTTGGAGGCGACGATGTTGCCATTGGGGTCGCGCGAGATCTTATAGGTGTTGTAGAGCTGGTAGGGTCCCATGTCGTTGCCGACAGAGGCGTAGGAGGCACGGAGTTTCCCAAAGGTGAGCCAGTCGGCACGGTCACCGGCCGCCTCGCGGATCAGGTCGGAGAAGATGAATGATGTGCTGACAGAGGGGTAGAAGAAGGATCTGTTTGCCTTGCTCAGCGTAGAGCTCCAGTCGTTTCGTCCGGTGAGGTCTATATAGAGGCATCCGGCATAATTAGCCTGTAGAGTGCCGTAGAGGGAGTTGATCTTGTGATCGCTCTTTCCCTCGTCAAGTGCGGGATTGCCCACGCTGTTATTGACACTGAAGAGATCCGGGACGGCGAGCTCGCCGACGGTGACGCCGACACTGGAGAAGTGACGAGCCATTAAGTTTCCGCCAAAGGTGCCGTGGAGACCGAAGTCGCCCCATAGCTGATCTTTACCTGCGGAGAGGAGGAAGCTTAGGTTGGTCTCTCTGAAGACATCCTTGTGGGAGGAGTAGGAGCCGTTGGTCTTGATGGGACCCTTGGACCACATCTTGGTCTCTCTATTGGTGGTGTAGAGGTCGGATCCTCCTCGTAGCTCAATGGTTGCCCAGTCGACGAATCGATACTTGACAGACCCGTTCATAAGGAACCGGTCACGGATGTCATCGTTATTGTAGTACTTGGTGGCCCAGTAGGGATTGAGTCCGCTCTTGGGATTGTACCAGATGTGACGACCATACTCGTCGACGGCGGCACTGAGGGAGGTGATGTCGACATTGCCCGGCATCGTCAGAAGTGTACTGAAGTAATTGTCCGCACGGTTACCTCCGATAGGACGATTGTGTACGTCGGTGCGGATGTATTGCACCTTGGCATCTACGGTCCAGGCGTCCTCCTCACCAAATGTGGAGACGAAGCGTGAGATCATATTGAGACGACTCAGCCTCGACTCCGGAGTCATATCCTTATTGTATGCGTGGGTGATGGAGCTGTAGATCGATGATCCCTTGCCGATAGAGCGGGAGAGGGCCACAGAGTTTTGCGTATTGATGCCGGTGCGGAGAAAGCCGGCGACATTGTCGTAGTACTGCAGTGGCGACTCTTTGCCGTCCCATTGCTTGACAGCTGTCCCATCCAGCTTGGGTCCCCAGCTGGATTCGCTCTCGGCATTGAAGACCCCGGAGGCCCCTTGTCCATAGCTCTTCTGTACTTTGGGAGTCATAAAGATGGTCTCCCAGCCGGTGGTGGAGGAGATGGTGATGCCGAGGCCCTTCTGTGCCATTCCGGTCTTCGTGGTGATCAGGATCACGCCATTGCCGGCACGAGAGCCGTAGAGGGCGGCCGCACTTGCACCCTTAAGGACTGACATGGAGGCGATGTCATTGGGATTGAGGTCGCCGAGACCATTACCCATATCGAGAGAAGGATTCCAGAAGTCGTTATTGGACGCACCGGTGAAGTTGTCCATCGGCACACCATCGATCACGATGAGCGGTTGATTGTCACCTGTCAGCGAGTTATTGCCTCGGAGGACAATCTTGGAGGATCCGGCTATACCGCCACCTCCCTTGACGACCTGCAGACCGGCCACCTTACCTGTGAGAGAGTTGGTGATGTTGGTCTCGCGTCCCTTGAGGAGGTCTTCCCCCTTGACCTCTTGCAGGGCATAGCCGAGAGAGCGCTTCTCGCGCTTGATGCCGAGAGCGGTCACTACCACCTCGCCAAGGAGCTCTGCATCCTCATGCAGCACAATGGTGATCTGCTTGCGACCTGACACCGCCACCTCCTCGGTGCTCATGCCGATGTACGAGACGATCAGCGTGCCATTGGAGGGCACGGCGGAGAGCTTGAAGTGTCCATCAATGTCAGATGAGGCACCATTCTTGGCATCGCCCGACACCTTGATGATGGCACCCATAATAGGCTCACCATCCACATCTGTGATCTGTCCGGTCACGTCTATGGTCTGAGCCCTGAGCCCCACAAGGGAGAGCAGCGTGAGGGCTAAGGCGAGCCACACCTTTCGATTGGTAAGAGTGTGAATCATAAGTTGTAAGTAAAAAGAATGAAATATTATCCGTAGGCTTCCTCATCCAAAAATGAATGGGATACTCTTGCTTAGCAAAGATAGTTATTTCAGCAATCATAATAGCTATTGTCCAGATTTAACAGTCGCTACCAAGCTGACGTCCTTTCATCATTAGTTAGAGTGGAGAGACAGAAAGAGGGAAAAG
>CAMXXM010000068.1 GCA_947253195.1 uncultured Porphyromonas sp. | reverse complement strand
CTATTCTTCAGAATGAGTTGAGTGGCTTCTGTACAACTCAAATGCGTCACCCCTCCCCGTGATCTTCCCCTCCCCTACTGATCGGGGACCCCTCTTTCTCAATACCGGGTCGAGCAGATTCCGACTTAAAGAACAGCCCCGATATATTGGCAGGACTTGCAGATGCAAATTGATTTTCCTACCTTTGTGATGCAAAGAAATAAGAAGTGGGAGCGCTTCTCTACCTCCACCGCAGGGGGGTATCTAACTATAGACATTCGCGTCGGGCACACGGGAAACTCGTCAATATTAAAACAATTCCGAGACCCTTGGATCTTGCGATGGCGTGCCGTTGCTCTTTATGGGCGGGCGGATTACAAAGCACGATTCATCCTCAAATCCTTACTTTCGGAGTTATCCAAAGTCCCCGACGCGATCTTATAAGGGCTCACAGAGTGGTCATCCATCCTGTGAGCCCTTTCTCTGTCTGTATGAGACAGGTATCAATTGGTCTTGTACCTGTAGTCCTTTACCTCTGCGAGGTCGGCATTGGCCTTGACGATCTTCTGCTTCAGCCCTTCCTTGTAGGCGCGGTAGCGCTCAGCGAGCTCCCTGTCAGCGACGGCGAGGATCTGCACGGCGAGGAGTGCGGCATTGAGCGAGCCATTGATGCCCACGGTGGCGACGGGGATGCCGCCGGGCATCTGGACGATGGCGAGGAGCGCATCCATACCGGAGAGGGTGGAGGCGATCGGGACACCGATCACCGGCACGGTGGTCTGCGCAGCGATGACGCCGCAGAGGTGTGCCGCCATGCCGGCTGCAGCGATGATGACACGGATACCGCGCTCCTCGGCGTGGGTGGCGAAGTCGGTCACCTCCTCGGGAGTGCGGTGGGCGGAGAGTGCCAGGAGCTCAAAGGGGATCTCCATCTGCTCCAGGAGGTCGAGTGCTTTCTTCATCACCGGTAGGTCGCTGGTGCTGCCCATGATGACGCTGACGATGGGCTTGCTCTTATCAGCCATAGCTTAGTAGTCTCTTTATAAGTAAAAAATAGGGGAGAGAGCACGACACAGGTCGCCTCTCTCCCCTTGTCTTGTCATGATTTCCGAAGTAGATTACTTCTCCACCAGAGCCTTGTAGTCAGCGGCAGAGAGGAGTCCCTCGATGGCACCGGCATCAGCGACCTTGCCCTTGATGATCCAGCCCTTGCCGTAGGGGTCCTGATTGACCAGCTCGGGGGCATCCTCGAGCTCAGCATTGGCCTCCTCGACGTCGATGGTACAGGGAGCGATCAGGTCAGAGACCGTCTTGACCGCCTCGATGGAGCCGAAAGCCTCACCGCCCTCTACGGTGCTGCCCTCGCTGTCGACGTCGACGAATACGATGTCTCCCAGCTCCTGCTGAGCGAAGTCGGTGATACCGACGGTTACTTGATTACCCTCTACGAGGATCCACTCGTGGTCCTGGGTGTACTTCAGGTTTTCAGGAAAGTTCATAGTGTTGTCTATTGTTTTGGTTGGCAAATATTTCCAGTACAAATTTAGAATTCTTTTCTCAATCTTGCAACAGGGATCCCCATCCCATCCCGATACTTGGCGACGGTGCGGCGAGCCACATCGTAGCCGCGCTCGCCGAGTGCCCTGCTGAGCGCCTCGTCGGAGAGAGGGCGACGCTTGTCCTCCTCGTCGATGATCTCTCGGAGGATCTGTCGCACATGGCGGGTGGAGATCTCCTCGCCATCGTCGCGCACCGTCCCCTCGCTGAAGAAGTGGCGTAGAGGGAAGGTGCCAAAGTCGGTCTGCACATACTTGGTCGAGGTGACCCGCGAGATCGTGCTGATGTCGTACCCGATGCGGTCGGCGACGTCCTTGAGGATCATCGGCCGCAGGGTCGACATATCACCGCTGAGGAAGTACTCGCGCTGCATGTCCACGATGCACATCATCGTGGACATGAGGGTCTCGCGCCTCTGGCGGATCATATCGACGAAGGTGCGGGCGGCATCGAGCTTACCCTTGACAAACTTCCCGGTCTCGCGCAGCTCCCTCGGCAGGCTCCTCAGGTCACCGGTGTAGGCGCTCATCTCGTCCTCAAACCGGCGATTGACTCTCACCTCGGGTATGTCGCCGTTATTCAGCGTCACCACGAGGTCGCCATTGCTCTCCGTGACGACGAAGTCGGGGATGACCGTCTGGGCATTTCCCTCCATCCGGGTGCCAAAGTCGAGCCCGGGGGTGGGGTTGAGCGAGACGATCAGCCGGATCGCCTCGCGGATCCGGTCGTCATCGGCATCGCACGCCTCGCTGAGGGCGCTGTAGTGTCGCTTGGAGAGCTCATCGAAGTGGTCGGTGAGGAGTCGCTTGGCAAGGCATATGGTCGGCGTCTCAGGGGTACGCCGCTCCAGCTGCAGGAGGAGGCAGTCGCGCAGATCCCTCGCACCCACACCGGGCGGGTCAAGAGACCGTATCGCCCGTACGACAGCCTCCACCTCCTCCGTGCTGCAGTAGATCCCCTGATAGATGGCGAGGTCGTCCGTCAGCCCCTCCGTCGTCTGCCGCAGGTAGCCGTCGTCCTCGAGGCTGCCGATGACGAAGGTGGCTATCTGCCGCTGCTCCTCATCGAGATCGGTCATATAGAGTTGCCGGCGGAGGTACTCCGTCAGCGTCGGCGTGTCGGCAAATGGGATCTCTGTCGCTGATGCGCCCTCCGAGCGGGCTGTATGCTTGTAGGCTGAGCCGGGGATCTCATCCACATCGGTGTAGTCATCGGCATCGATGCTCTCCGCGGTGCCGCCCTCATCCTCGGGCAACTCCTCGTAGTCTCCCGGCTCGTCGCCCCCCTCCTCGAGGGCAGGATTGCGCTCCAGCTCCTGCTTGATGCGCTGCGAGAGCTCCGTCTGCGGGAGCATCACCATCTGCATCAGCTGGATCTGTCGAGCGGAGAGCTTCTGCCGCTGCTTTAGTTTCTGCTTATTACCTCCGGTTCCGGTCATACAGCGTCACTCTTATGGGACAAATGTACGAAGAAAAGGCGGGTCGCCTCAGTTAAGAGACGACCCGCCTGTATCCTTATGGATCTAACTTATGGATTAGAAGCGGTAGCCGACAGTAACGAAGAAGTTGCTGTTGCGGAGAGCCTTCCCCTCATTGGCCTTCTTCAAGGTCTCGTTACGGAGGTCACCGATACCGAACTGAGTACCCACGCCTACCTGGAAGTGGTTGTACTCTACACCGGCACCGACCTGAGCACCCCAGTCGAGACGATTGTAAATACCCTTGTCCTTGTCGAAGGGCTTAATATCCTTGCCGGTCTTGCCTGCGAGACCAAAGAACTTACCCTCTCCGGTCACCTTACCACCAACACCTACACCGAGGTAGGGACCTGCATTGACGAAGACACCGAGGTCATTGCCAAGGTCAAAAGCGAAGTTGGCGAGGACGGGGATGTCCACGTAGTAGAGGTTTGTGGTGGTGCTGAGACCGACCTTGTCCTCCTTCTTGATTTCACCCACCTTAAAGCCCTTCATGGCGAAGTCTACACCGGGCTGGATGGAGATGCGGCTCATGCCACCATCGTATACGGTGATGTCGGCAACGGCACCTACGCGAGCTCCGTGAGCGATCTTGGTATCGATAGAGCTACCGGTGATGTTGGCAGCCTGGTAGCCACCACGTACGATGACGCCGATCTGAGCGTTGGCGGTTGCACCGAGGGCAAATACTCCGAGGAGTGAGCCGAGGATTACATTTCTTAGTTTCATAATCTTGTGTGATTGTTTAGGGTCAAACTTAATGTCCATGAGCACGACACTCAGACGAGGTCTATCGCTCTTGTATGGCGCAAAGTTAGGGATAAATAGTGGGAAGACAAAGGATGCACTTATGAAAACGGCTCCCAAAAACCACTTGTTACGCTTCTTTTAGAAATACTTAGACCTTGACCGATACCATATATCAGCCAAGGTCTGTAGATCACGTAGGTCACCTGTAGGGCTTAGCGAGCGGAAAACTCGTCCGAGACGCTCAGCTTGGCGCGCCCCTTGGCGCGACGTGCAGCCAGCACGCGACGACCGCCGGCTGATGCCATGCGAGCGCGGAATCCGTGCTTATTCTTTCTCTTGGTGACGTGAGGTTGGTATGTTCTCTTCATATCGCTATTAACTCATGTGCTCCTCCCTTCCATCGGAGCCGATGGTCAAGATCGCAGATTATTGTATCCGAAAAGTGGTGCAAAGGTACTACTATTATTCCGCTAATGCAATGGGGATTACAGGTTTTCTCCCCGTGATCCCATCCGCCCGACGCGTGGGATCGGGATATGCCCATAGGGCATAATGAGGTCTTAGCAACCTCCAAAGGAGGAGGAAAGGGGGCAGCACCCGATCATACTCAGGTACTGCCCCCTCTATTTAGGGTGAGCAATAGTCGTCTATCGCCTCATTACTCCACCACCTCCTCGGGCTTATCCTCGGTCACGCGCTCGAGGCGACCCATGATGGCGAAGATGAAGACAGCAGCGATGCCGCAGCAGGCGATCAGGATGATGAAGAAGGTGGGCATCGAGATCTTGTCCCAGAGGCTGCCCATCACGCCGACCAGCATATTGCCGAAGGCGGTGGCGGCGAGCCATCCACCCTGCATCAGACCGGAGTACTGAGGCGGAGCCACCTTGGAGACAAAGGAGAGTCCCATCGGGCTGAGGAAGAGCTCGGCTACCGTCAGTGTCAGGTAGGTACCGATGAGCCACTCCGGCTGTACGAGGATCGGGCTGGTACCGCCATTGAGTGAGCCGGGTGCCGGCAGCTGATTGGTCAGGGCGCAGATCAGCATCACGAGGAAGCCGACGCCTGCCATGATCATACCGATACCGATCTTGCGCGGGGCGCTCGGCTCCTTGCCCTTAGCTGCCAGTGCGGCAAAGATGCCGACCGTGATAGGCGTCAGGAGGACGATGAAGAAGGGGTTGAATTGCTGGAAGATCTGAGGAGTGATATTCTGCATACCCTCGAGCGGCTTGATCTGCGTCATATAGACTGCTACGAGTGCGATCAGACCGGCTACGATCAGACCGAGACCGAGCTTCTTATTCTTCGCCGACCCCAGGAGACCCATCGTCATGGAGTAGATACCGTACATAAAGATGATGAAGGCCACCAGCATACCGATGCTGAAGAGACCATAGGTCGTCGGGTCGACCTGACTCACCGTGTAGTCACGAGCAAAGAAGGTGAGCGTGAGGCCATTCTGGTGGAAGGCCATCCAGAAGAAGATCACCACGATGAAGACGAGGATGAGAGCAAACATACGCTCCCGAACCTCCTTCTTGGGCATCGGCTTCACCTTCTTGCCCTGCTCTGCGGCATTGCTCATCGCCTGCTTGGCAGTCACGTCAGCAAATTTCCAGGTCTTGCGTCCCAGGACGAAGATCAGGATCGAGATGATCAGCGAGATACAGGCGACGAAGAAGGCGTAGCTGTACGAGGTGGAGAGAGCGGTCTGGACATACTCGTAGCCGAAGTCACGAGCAAAGCCCTTGGACTCCACGCCCTCCTCGAGGGGAACAAGGCTGGCAGGCACCTCCGCTGCTGCCACACGGGCGAGGAGCTCCTGGCGGGCAGCCTGCTGCTCCGGCACGCGAGACTTTGCGAGGCGGTAGTCGTCATCCGTCACCATCAGCGCCGGATCGGTGATCTTACCGGTGACGGTGTACTGGTTGAGCCCGGCGAGCTTGAGATTAAACTCTGCTGCATCCGCATCAGCCTGGAAGAGGACACTCTCGTCGGACTTCGCCTTGGTGATCGCCTTATCCTGATCCTCTGCAGCCATCGTCGCCCAGTCGCTATGCTTAGCCTGTACTGCCTGGATGAAGGAGGCCTCCTCGTCAGCGGAGAGGAGTCGGTCGTTGAAGCGGTTGTAGTTGGCCGGGATGTCGGCGTTGTAGTAGGCGAAGTGGTGCTCCTTGAGGACATTGTTCGTGATCGCCTGTCCCATGCTGGGGGCAAAGAGGGAGCCGACGTTGATGAAGAGGTAGAAGATCGAAAAAGCGATGTCGCGCCCCTTCGCATACTTCGGGTCATCGTAGATCTTACCCACGAGAGCCTGTAGATTTCCCTTGAAGAGTCCCGTACCTAACGAGATCAGTAGAAGCGCTCCCAGCATAATGGCGAGACCCGCCTGACCGGCGCCGAAGGGCATGCCGAGCAGCAGATAGCCACCAAACATGACGACCACTCCGATCAAGATCGTGCGGCCGTAGCCGAGCCACTTATCTGCCACCACACCACCGAAGACGGGGAGGAAGTAGATCAGGGCGAGGAAGATCGAGTAGATCCAGCTCGTAGTGGCCGATGATAGTCCAAACTTTGCCTGCAAGTACAGGGTCAGGATGGCCAGCATTGTGTAGTAGCCGAAGCGCTCGCCCATGTTTGCCAAGGCGAGCACCAGCAGCCCTTTAGGATGACGTTGTGCCATGTGGTTAGTTGGTTTATGGGTTGTAAGTTATTATAGTCTTATCTATATCCTCTGCCCGTCTCCGACCAGCAGGAGACTCTCCGTGCGATCAGGCGTGTGGAGACCCCGATGGCAAAAATACCCTTTTTACCGTTAAGTACAAAGAAGCGACCGCCCTCTCCTCGTCACCGAGAGGGGCGGTCGCCTCATAGAGCGTCACTGCCGTCACGCGCAGAAGAGCAGCACCAGCAGCTGCGCCATCAGGATCCTCATAAACATCGCCAGAGGATAGACGGTGGCGTAGCCGATCAGCGGCTTATTGCGAGACGTGAGCGTCTGAGCATAGCCCAGCGCGGGTGGGTCGGTGGTCATGCCGGCGATCACACCGGCGAGGGTGAAGTAGTCGAAGCGGTAGATCTTGTGACCGATGAAGGCCACCACGATCAGCGGAAGCAGCGTGATCAGCAGCCCATACCCGAGCCACGCATAGCCACCCTGGGCGAGCGTCTCTATGAAGCCCTGACCGGCACCGAGACCGACGCAGGCGAGGAAGGCGCAGAGGCCGATCTCGCGGATCATCAGGTTGGCACTCGTGGTGGTGTAGGTCGGCAGTCCAAACTCTGCCCCCCAGCGGCCGACGATGATCGCCACGATCAGCGGACCGCCGGCAAGCCCCAGCTTCAGCGGGGCGGAGAGACCGGGGATTACGATCGGCAGCATGCCGAGGATGATACCGAGGATCAGCCCGAGGAAGATGGCAAAGAGATTGGGCTTATTGAGTGCCTTGGAGGAGTCGCCGAAGGCCTGTGCCGCAGTGCTGACACTCTTCTCGCCGCCGACGCAGAGG
>CAMXXM010000067.1 GCA_947253195.1 uncultured Porphyromonas sp. | reverse complement strand
AGAGCTACTACCTGACCGGTCGCACGGGAGACCTAAGACCGGCTCCTATTGACACCCTCAAGCTCAATTCCTTCAGACGAGAGCACATCGAGGGCAGGAGTATCGCGGAGAGCTACTTAGGCACTTATGCAGGTCCCTATCAGTCCAAGGTCTACTTCGACCAGCCGGTTGACCAGTGGGGAGACTTTTACTACTTGGCGCCCTACTTCCACCTTCTCCGGAGAGGGACTATGGCGAGGTACTTCGACACCAAGGTGCCCTACACTTACCTTAGCGTGCAGAAGCTGGGCGGATCCAACGAGCTGGAGCAGCTCCTACATGCCCTCTTTACCACCAACTTGGGTCCCAATGTCAATCTCGGCGGGGAAGCGGAGATAGACAAGGCCAATGGCGTGTACAATAATACCGCCTCCCAAGCACTCACCTACCGGATCTTTGGCTCCTACACCAAGGGGCGGTATGAGCTCTTTGCCGAGGTGGGGAATACCAACGTCATCAACCAGGAGAATGGCGGTATCACCGACATGAGGTATATCTCCAATGTGGAGGAGATAGCCGGCGGACGACGCACGCTGCTACCTCGCGACATCCCGACCCGATATAAGTCCACCTGGAACTCCGCCTCCTATGGTCGCGGACGGCTTCACCACCGGTATCGCCTCGGACGCTACCGAGAGTACGACAAGGACGGGAAGCTGGTCGAAGCCCCCAAGACTCCACTAAAGGACGAGGTAGCCAAGCAAGACTCGCTACCGACAGCGCTGGAAGTGGCTTCTGAGCCCGACTCCCTTGCAGTACCAACAGAGGCGCCTAAAGAGCAGAAGATACTTAGGAGAAGCGCACCACCGAAGGATAAGGGAGACGAAGACAACAACGAGGAGAAGGACGAAGTGGTGAAGAAGATCTTTGTCCCTGTCACCTCGATCTTCCACGACCTAACGATCGAGCGTGGCAGTCACGAGTTTGTCTCACAGGATCCTGCCCTGCTTGATCGATTCAAGGAGAAATTCATCCCCAAGCAGGAGGGTATGAAGTACTATCCTTACGACCGCTTCAGTAGCGCTACCATATCAAATACCGTGGGCGTAGAGCTGATGGAGGGCTTCCACAAGTGGGCGAAGATGGGCATCAGCGCTTTTGCCTCCTTTGACTACCAGATCAATAAGCAGCCGCTCATCCTGCCGGAGGATGCTGAGCGACTGGATCTCCCTTACGAGGAGCAGGGGTCCAAGCTGCACTCCACCCTCATCGGAGGGAGGATCAAGAGCGACTCCTTTAAGCACCTGAAGTGGTATGTGCAGGGACAGGTAGGCGTCGAGGGCTATCGCGCCGGTGAGATCGATGTGAGGGGTAATGTGGATCTGAGGATGAAGCTCTTCAAGAGGGACGTGATCCTGAGTGGAAATGGTCTTTTCCTCAATACAGTGCCGCCCTACTTCTTGGAGCACTTCAAGAGTACTTTCCACGCCTGGGATAGAGAGCTAAAGAATACTCAGCGCATGAGACTCGGAGCTGACCTCACTATCCCAGCGACAGAGTCCCATCTCTTTGTACGCGCAGAGACTATCCAGCAGCCTTATCAGGTCGACTCTGTTTCCTATCAGCCGATCCAGCATGAGGGCAACGTCCGAGTGATCAGTGCAGGCTTTGATCAAGCACTGCGGTGGAGGTTTCTCAATCTCGAAACCTCCTTCATTTGGCAGAGCAGCAGCGACAGCTACGTGATCCCGATGCCGGAGTTTGCTGCGTATGCCAATCTCTACTTCAGCGGACTCATCGCTAAGGTGATGACCCTACAGGTGGGTGTGGATGCCAAGTGGTACAGTAGCTATACGGCACCCTACTATGAGCCGACAACACAGATGTTTACGCCTCAGGATAAGATCCTTATCGGTGGGGATGCTCCTATGATGACAGCGTATGCCAATTTTCATCTCAAGCGAGCACGCGTCTTCGTGAGATACTACAATGTCGGCGCACAGGTATTTAAGCCCAATCACTTCACTATGCCCTACTACCCCACCTACCCTCCTCAGGTGCAGTTTGGTGTGGTTGTGGATCTGAAGAATTGATACCCGAGTATGAAAGTCAGTAGATCCTATGCCTCCTTGATCGGGGCACTCGTGGTGATCCTCGGGGTACTCCTTTTTATCGTACTTCGCCCGGGTACTTCCCCTCGGGAGACTCTTGGATCGATCGAGAAGATGGCACAAGTCCCCACTGGAGATAGTCTTCATCCACTACGGATAGCGGTGGTAATGGAGCCGGGACTCTTTGAGATCGATGACGAGGGGGAGGTCTCCGGCAGTCTGACTGCGGTGGCAGACAGGTTGCTATCCGGCATCAGCTGTATATGGGTGCCGGTATCAGAGAAGAGCCTCGGGACAGACTTGCTGAGGGAGAAGAGGGTCGATATCCTCGCCACTCAGCAAGCCTCTACAGATCTATCGGAGAGCTCCGACCTCCTCACGACAGATCCCATCAGCAGCTCGCACTATGCACTGATGAGTCTGCAGGATAGTCTCTCTTGGGGCGATGTACTGAGTGGTCCCAGTCCGGTAGAGGTCTACTACTCTGCCGAGGATAAGGAGGCACGGCTCATCCTACAAAACCTCCACGACATCTCCTACACTGCCATCCGACCATGCGAGATCGATCTGCCGCCTCTTGAGATGATGCTGGAGATGGTGAAGGGGAAGATCTACTTCGCGGTGGTGAAGCATAACCTCGCCCAAGAGATGGCAGAGCGCTTTCCGCAGATCCGGGTGGTTACTGACATATCACTGGAGGTACCTCAGGTGTGGCTCATCAGGTCTGATGCAGAGAGCCTGAGAGACACCCTCAATCAGAGGATCCGCAAGACAGATACGACAGAATAATAGTACGTAAGATAGAAATATGACCAAGCAAGAGTCACAGATAGACTCCTTTTATGACTTTGGGCTCCACCCTGATGTCGAGGATGCGGTGGAGACGATGAACTATGGCAAGCCCTCTCCGGTACAGGCAGCAACGATTCCCCTAATTATGGATGGTGAGGATATTATCGCCTGTGCCCAAACCGGTACCGGCAAGACTGCTGCCTATCTCCTCCCTGTCCTGAGCGAATTAGCCTACGGAGATTACCCAAAGGATCACGTCAATTGCGTCATTATGGCGCCTACGAGAGAGCTGGCGCAGCAGATCGACCGTCAGATTGACGGATTTGCCTACTACGTGAAGGTCAATGCTCAGCCGATCTATGGAGGGACCGACGGCATAGAGTACGAGCAGCAGCGTAGAGCACTCTCCAAGGGTGCCGATATCATCGTAGCCACCCCCGGGCGCCTGCTGTCTCATATTGATATGAACTCAGTCGACCTCTCTCAGGTGAGTTTCTTCATCCTGGATGAGGCAGACCGTATGCTGGATATGGGCTTCTCGGAGGATATACTCAAGATCCAGTCCCTTTTGCCAAAGAAAGGTGTGCAGACCGTGATGTTCTCTGCCACCATGCCGGAGCAGATCCGAACCTTTGCCCGCAAGATTATGCGTCGGCCAAAAGAGGTAAATATTGCCATCTCACGTCCCCCTGAGAGCATCAGCCAATCCGCTTTCATAGTGTCCGATGACGACAAGCTGTCACTACTGGTATCGCTACTCAATGAGCAGCGACCGGAGAGGTGCATCGTCTTCCTCGCAGCTAAGAAGAGGGTCAAGGAGGCTGCTCGTATGCTGCGTATGCAGGGACACTCGGTAGAGCAGATGCACTCCGACCTAAGCCAAGAGGAGCGCAATGAGGTGATGCACCGCTTCCGAAATGGACATGCCAGCGTCATCGTGGCTACCGATATCCTCTCGCGCGGCATTGACATTGATAATATTGAGCTGATCATCAACTTCGATGTGCCATCCGACCCGGAGGACTATGTCCACCGCATTGGTCGCACATCGCGCGGAGACAACTTGGGCGGCTCAGCGGTCACCTTTGTCTCCTTGAGGGATAAGGACTCATTTGCCAGGATCGAGAAGTTCCTCGGCTACAAGCTGCAGCGGCCGGACTTCCCGGCAGACTATAAGCCCGGCAAGCCACGCTCCTCAGAGGATAGAGGAAAGAGTCGCTCCGGCCGACGAGGAGGATCCTCTCGTGGTCGAGGTGGCAGAAGACCCGGTAACCGACCTAAGAAATAAGACCAAATGAAGATAGACTTTGCTAAAGAAGACCTCGCCAAGCTACAGGACTTCCTCTCCGTACCACGCCGTATCACACTCTTGGGGCACGTCTCACCGGATGGTGATGCTGTAGGCTCCACACTCGGCTTTGCTTCACTGCTTCGGACCTTAGGCCACTCCGCCACGGTTGTCTACCCGACGGCTTACTCGGATAGCTTTGCCTTCTTGCCCGGGGCATCGGAGGCACTGATTGCTAAGGATAAGCCCGAGGAGGCCCTCCGGGCGATACGTGAGGCGGAGGGGCTCTTCTGCCTTGACTTTAATGAGACAAAGCGGGTCGAGCAACTGACCGCCCCTCTGGAGGAGTCCGAGGCGCTCAAGCTTCTGATTGACCACCATCCCTACCCCTCCGACTTTGCAGACCTCTCTTTCTCCTATCCAGACAGATCCTCCACCTGCCTGATTGTCTATGAGCTGATCCGTGCGATGGGATGGAGAGACCGGCTGTCCACGGAAGCAGCCACGGCTATTTACACCGGTATGATGACTGACACGGGGAACTTTGCCTACAACTCTGAGGACCCCGAGATCTATCAGGTCATTTCAGAACTGCTCGAGCTGGGGGTGCGGAAGGATGCCGTCTACGACGCAATCAATAGGAGCTTTACCATCGATAAGCTGCGCCTCACAGCGCACTTGATGGCTGATAAGCTCACCTTTTTCCCTCAGTACAAGACTGCCATCATCACCCTAAGTATGGCGGATAAGGGTAAGTACAATTACCAGACCGGTGACGTAGAAGGGTTAGTGAATGATCCCCTCGCGGCTAAGGAGATCGAGTTCTCGATCCTGATCCATGAGATGCCGAAGTACACCAAGATCTCAATGCGAAGCAAGGGGAGCTTTGCCGTAAACGACTTTGCCTCCAAGTTCTTCAACGGTGGTGGGCATACCAATGCGGCAGGGGCTGAAGTCTGCGATACCCTGACCAATACCTATAAGCTGGTTGAGACTGCTGTAAGAATTCTCCATCCCTGATGATCCCTTCGCTCTTCCACGGGGAGATACTATCTAAGGGCGATCTCCCGATCATCGCCGGTCCCTGCAGCATTGAGTCTGAGGAGCAGATCTATAAGACTATGCGCCGACTCAAGGAGTGTGGGATCCGGGTTGTCCGTGCCGGCGCCTGGAAGCCCCGGACACGACCGGGTACCTTCGAGGGTGTCGGGGAGATCGGACTACGCTGGATGCGCGAGGCTGCTGACGAACTGGGACTCAGAGTGGGGACTGAGGTTTGCCTACCGGAGCATGCTCGGATAGCACTTAGGTATAAGTGCGACTTCGTCTGGCTCGGTGCCCGCACTACAGGATCCCCCTTCGTGGTGGAGGAGATAGCAAAGGTCCTCGATGGTAGTGATCTGACCATACTGGTCAAGAATCCCATAGCGCCAGACTTCCAGTTGTGGCAAGGGGCGGTCGAGCGACTACAGCGCCATCACCTGATAAGGATAGGACTGATCCTGAGAGGATTCACCACTGTGGCGGGTGGACTCCTCCGTAATGATCCCTTGTGGGAGGCGGTAGAACGCTTTAAGTCTCACAATCCGGAGCTCCCTATCCTCTGTGACCCGAGCCACATCACCGGAGATCGTTATCTGCTGAGAGAGATTGTCGAGGAGGCGATGCGTAGAGACTACGATGGACTCTTCATCGAGAGTCACTACCACCCGAAGACGGCTCTAACAGACGCAGCTCAGCAGATCATCCCGGAGGAGATAAGCACACTCCTCCATGGGGAGGCCACCCATGGTGACTGCGCCCTCACCGCCTACAGGCAGCAGGTAGACAAGGTCGACAGTGACCTCATCCATCTCCTCTCCATGAGGTCCGAGTTGACCACAGAGATAGGTGCGTGGAAGGCAACTCACCACCTCCCCCCCCTACAGTCAGCACGGCTCGAGAGCATGATCCATCACCACAGGCGTCAGGCGGAGCTCTACGGGATCTCGCCTGATCTGGTGGAGGACCTCTTCCGCATCATCCACGACTACTCACTCACTGATCAGATCAAGCGACTAAAGAATGAAAATCACTCAGACAAGGATTGATCTCACTAATCTCCTCTTCCGTGCCGGCCATGGTGTGGAGGAGAGGGAAAAAGTGGCAGGTAATACCTACAGCGTCTCCCTCTCTGTCTGGCCTACAGAGCACTCCGCCATGATGAGTGACAACGTAGGAGAGACGATCAGCTACGCCGATCTCTACGATCTGGTACGACGTGTGATGACTGAGGAGCGCCCCTCTGACCTCTTAGAGCATGTAGCCTACAGGATCCTACAGGAGCTGGAGACTGCACCACTCTCAATCAATCGAGCCTCCGTCTCAATCACCAAGATCCAGCCCCCGATCAAGGGTTTCCGCGGGGATGGCGCTACCTTCTCTGCCGAAGCGACATTTTGACGATGCCCCGCGTTTCCATTGTCATACCGGTGTACAATACTTCTCGATTTCTCGAGGAGTGCCTCAGGAGTGTCCTGCATCAGGACTTCACTGACTGGCACGCCATCCTCGTCGACGATGGCTCCACCGATGGCAGCGGGACGATCTGCGACCAATTCGCAGCGAACGACCCTCGGATAGAGGTGCTGCACCAGCCCAATCAGGGGCTGAGCGTTGCGCGAAATAATGGTCTGACAAGAGCTGAGGGAGAGTTTGTCCTCTTCTTAGACAGCGACGACTTTTGGCTACGGCAGGATACGCTCACCACGCTTCTTGACGCTATGGATAGCCATCCGAAGTGCGACTTTATCGGGTTCAATTGGGTCTACTATTTCTCAAAGGAAAGGCAGAGACGCTGGAGAGACTTCGGCAACTACGTCCCGGAGGTAGTCAGTGGCGAGGAGGCGCTGAGGAGCATCCTCCGGTCAGGAGACACCCCCATGAGTGCCTGCATCAAGATCATCCGCCGAGACTTCCTCATCAAGAGTGAGCTATCCTTCATCCCGGGGATCACCTCAGAGGACATCCCGTGGTTTATGCGCCTTCTCTGTCATGCAGAGGGCAGTCTTTTCCTCCACGACTACCCCTATGGCCTGTCTCTTATACACATCTCCGAGCCCACGAGACCGTTATTCTAATC
>CAMXXM010000066.1 GCA_947253195.1 uncultured Porphyromonas sp. | reverse complement strand
TTTTTAATGATACGGCCACCCCCGAGATCTACACCCACAAGGTTTCGTCGCCAGCGCCAGATGTGTATAAGAGACAGCCCATACCTGACGTCTGAGTTGTCTGATCTTTTGCGAGATACTATTGTTCTCCTGGCTGTCTTCTGATTGCTGGTCTTCAAGGACGGAGATAACGTGTTCTATCTCGTCAATCCGCTTCAGCTTGTATGCCTCCTCCCTTGAAGGACTATTTGCGATAAGCTCAAATGTGCTTTGAGGGACTATAACCATATCCCAGTCCGCATACTTTATCTTCCCATAGAAGCGCATACGTCCTGACTTTCCTCTATCAGTATCATCAAGGGCTAATATCTTTGCTGCAGGATATAGCTTCTTGGCACTGCTCGCAAACTGCCCAATGGTGGCGTTTTGCACGACAATCATTGGTTTTTTTGCGATCCCCAAGCGGCGCATCTCCATTGCGGACGATATTAGGGTGAAAGTCTTACCCGTCCCCACTTCGTGCGCAAGCATCACGCTCTGGTTCATCGTCTTCAAGACGGCTCTCTTCTGATGTGGGTAGAGAGATATGCCATTAGCACTTCCCTCGAATAATGAGGGGAGCATATTGTCCGGTATCTTTGGCGAGACGTAAGAGTTAAAGGTGTTGTTGTAAACCTCCTCTACCTCATTTGCGACTTCCTCGTTTTCTTGCAGATGGTCAGCCACCCACGAGACGTAGTCTTCACGTAGGTCCTCTATCTTCTGCCGTGCAAGATCAGTCGCTTCCTTGTCTCGGATGGTCTCCCTCTCTCCTTCTTCGTTCTTGTATGAAGAAGAAAAGTCTGGACGGCCATTGTTTAGGGCGTAAACAACAAGTTCAGAGAAAGGCACGGTCTTATGCACTAAAGAGCTACGGACACCCATATCAGCATCTTTATTAACTATGGCCATATGCTCTTGCCAACTCAGTTCTGACGTAGGAGATATAGTCATCGTCCATATGTCTCCTGCGTGGTTGAAGGTTGCCTCTCGCCCCGTTTTTGCCTTTAGGTAATCGTCAAGAAGCTTAGTTGGTGCCCACGTACTGCCAAGTTTTAGAGGGACTAAGTGAGCCGGTATAGAAGGTGGTACAACAGCCCTAAGTGCTTTCAGATTGCTCTCAAAGCGCTCGCCACCATCTCTACTTAGTGCCTCCTCGGCTATCTTGATCTTCTGTCGTATGTCTCCACTTTGATAGAGGTAGGAGACAACAAGCTCTCCCCCGTCAGGGTCTTCATAAACTAATCCCTCCCTGAGGAGCTGACTTCTTGTAGTCTCCTTGTCCATTCCGAGGCTCTCGGCTATGAAGTCTACGTCTACCGTGCCATTCTTGTACAGGCTGACTTGGATCCCATCCCTTAGGTTACCGACCTTGTATTCTTTTGGACCAGCGATCTGGCGGGATCTGAATATCTCTGTCTTCTCGTAGCGTTTGATCGGGCGACCTTTCTCGTCGTCCTTGTCCGTTAGTGTCACATCCTCCAGCGCGGCTACGGAAGCGAATTCGCTATCGTTGTTCTTGATGAAGCTAATTCCTAAGTTGTCATTTAGGTAGCCATACTTCCCAACGAATGTATCATACGCCGTATTCAGCGCACGGATAAGAGGCTCTATTCCCTCATCGGTAGTGGTCTCCAGCTGGTATCGTATGAGGGTGTCCAGGGCGGACTTTAGGGAGACATAGTCACGCACTGCCTCCTGTTTGGTATACCCTCGGACCTTGTTCTCATTGACCCCTTCAAGAGGCACGGCAAGCCCCCTGTCACTACAGCAGATACGACCTGAAGAGTCTATCAAGATGCTCCCTTGCAGTTTGTCTGTTGCATCGTATTCTGACGAGGTCTCCTGCCGTGGTATTGCAGACTCCTGCTTCAGAGATCCAAGCGAAGAGACCCAAGAAGACAGCGCTCTATCTTGGTCAACAGACTGAGTCGGGTAGACACCAATCGCCATTGGTCTATAGGAGGTGTCCCCCTGATCAAACCCAATAGATGGCTCGCCACCGATAAACTCAGGGTGATTAACGAAGTAAGTATTGATCGTGATGGGAGAGTGTGTATCACTATCATAGGTGCCTTCAGACATTTTATAGATAGAGGTTCCACTCACATCTATAGCGTGAGGGTCTATCTTGCCATTTACACGCTTCCTAATGATGATGATGTCACTTGTGACCTTTGTACCTCCAAAGGTCTCGTTATTCAAGCGAAAAGCCCCAATTACATCTGCAGAGCCACTCGTTGAGAGCCAATTCTTTAGCGTTGAACTTTTGTCTAACGTATTTGATGAGGTGATGAAGACACCGAGACCGCCGGGGCTGAGTGTCCTCACATTCTTTGCTATAACAAAGTCGTGTAAATCGTGGAATAGCCCACTGAGATCCTTGTTCTCCTTGTCGTAGACATTCAACCCTGACACAAAGGGGACATTTGTGATGGCAAGATCAATACTTCCGGGAGCAATTGATACATTCTGAAAGCCTGCGACATCAACTTTTGCATCGGGATAGAGCATATCAAGAATGTTTCCCGATAGCTCATCTATCTCTACAGCGTGAATTGTGGAGACTCTGTTTGCGCCATCCGGGATCGCTGCAAGTATGTTTCCTATGCCAGCACTGCTTTCAAGTATATTCCCTCCTCTGAAGCCTAACTGAAGAACGGCTGCCCACAGACTATTGATTATGGGGAAGGGTGTGTAATAGGCAGAGTTCACAGACATAGCTGCACTATCAAAGCCCTCTTTCCCTAATTTGTCAATGAGCGTTGCTCGGTATAGTCCGTTGTTGAAGTACTGTCCGAGACCTCCCCACCCACTATAGGATGCCAATACCTTCTGCTCCTCTTTCGTCGGCGTACGCCCTTCCTCAGAGAGTTTCTTGTATAGGTCTATAGCATCGATGTTTGCTTTATATCGTGCTGCAGGTGTCATCGGCTGTTCACCTTCTGTTACACGATAGTTGTTTTGGTTCTTTGGGGGTACAATCTTACTCACCGGTAGAGTACTACCAGTGTTATTTTGTCCCTTGTGATCTTGGACAGGCTTCTGCCTTTCGTCGGTCGCCGCTTCCTTCCTTGAAGAGACTGGCTCCTCAGGTTTGGGCGAAGGGGTCTTTTCTACCTGTTCATTAGCAGATAATTCAAGTAGTCCTCTGCCTCTTGTCGGGTCATTGCTCCGATTTCCATCATCGCTTCGATCCACTCGTTTCGGCTCAGCTCTTTGAGCTTCTTTCCGTGTTTCTCTTCCCACTGAGCGGTTCTGCGGGCTCTCTCTTCGGCTATTGACGTCTCCATATGAATTCTTTTCTACTGTGGTTTGAGCGAAGTCTCCTATTGACACTTGCCCTGATGACACTAAAGGTACTACTTTATTGACGTCTCCAAAAAGAGATGGTTTGAGCGTTCGCCTTGGTGTCTGCTTCGCTTCTTGCGATTGGGGAGTGTCCTCTGTCTCGCTCTTCTTTGTGGTGCTCTCGCGTGTATCGTCTGCAAAGAGACCCTCCCCCCTCTCGTCGCTTCCTACATTATTACGCACTCCCGGGGACTTTGGGGTCCCATCTGCGTTAAATAGCTGTTGGCGCACTCCTCGTGAATCGGTCTCTCCAAATAGGGTGGGACCAGAAAATGCCGGGACATTTGATCTCTTAAAGCGGACCATCTCATCTCCTTCTTGGGCTGATCCCTCAGTAGCCGTCGCCTGCTGTCGATCGGCACGCTTCTGCAGGTTCTCGGAAGAGCGTCTGAGGAGGTCGTCCGCCATCATCTCAGCCGACTGATCGATCTGCTTTCCGGACAGCCCGAAGACCTTGCGGAAGAAGTCCTTGATAGACTCCCATACCGTCTTCTTCGTGATGCCGCTCTCCGCACGGTGAGCGATCCACTCATCCATAGCGATACGAATCTGCCCGAGGTCCGTGATGTCTTGCGAGCCGTTACAGTACTCGCTCATCGCCCGAAGCACCTCCTCCTCACCAAGCTTGTTGGCGAGGTTGTCCAGCACCTGATTATAGCCTACCTCACCGAGCAACTCCCTACAGCCATAGTGACCTACCGCCTCGTGTAGGAAGGTCGCCCTCACGTCATCTGCGTCGACATTAGCCGGCAGGTAGATATGAATGGCGTTATCGCCCTTGTAGAACCATCCCTTGACGAAGTGCGTCTCATCGAAGCCGGCACGAACCTCCTCGGGGAGGGTAGACATATCCTCGTGGAGCTTCAGCGGAACACCAAACGTCCGAGCCATGTCCATGGCGGCGGCGTACTTGCGTCTCTCCTCGGTGATCCGGTCGGCAAGAGCGTCTCTCCGTGCGCGGAAGTCCTCCGCCACGTCTCTCCGGGAGTCCTCCACTCCATCCCTCCGGAAGCGGTAGTGTTTCTCACGCCCTGACGGCACCTCGTAGACATGTCCATAGACCGCCTCTGCCGCTCCTGCCTTGGTGTCTGTGGGCTGAGAGGTGGGCATAAGGGATTGCGTCTTGGCGCCCGTCTCGTTCGCCCCCACAAGGTCGTAGTACTGATTAAGCACACTCGCTATCTGCTCCTCCGTCTGCGTCTGCAGAGAGGCGGCAAGGAGCTTAGCGAGCGAGGATGCCTCCCCGAGGTTCGTCTCCAGCTCGCTACGCCCAAAGAGACTCACCTTGCCGAGGATGAAGATCTTCGCACTCTCAAAGTTTGTCTGTCCCGCAAAGTCCGGATCCTGCCTTAGGCTGTCCCACACCAGGAGCGCATCTCCAAGGTCGGGCGCAAGGCTCGTCTCGAAGGAAGCCTGGCTGTCCCTATAGAGAAAAGTCGCTAAGCCGTTGCGAGCCGAGGCGGGCAGGCGGTAGAAGATGTCCATCGCACGTGGTCCGATCACGTCCGCCAGCTGATAGAGGGCTACGTCCTTTAGTGCCGTCTTCGCCTCTGCCGTCACAACACGCTTCCCCTCGCTGTTGGTCTCAAAGGCATTCTTATACTGGGTGTCGGTGATGTAGCCGTGCTCGTGGAGGAATTGCAGACCCTCCTCCGCATTGCGGTTGAGCATATTGTCCATCTTCGCACTCAGTTCAGCTCCGTTTGCCCCCGTGCGGTTGAAGATGTGGTTAAAGAAAGAGACCAACATAGACTGACCGCTCTGAGGGTCGGTGTCGCTATTCAGCTCCTCACCTACCGTCTGAGCGTTCATCGTGTCCGTCCCGGCACTCTCAAGGTCTGTCTGCCCTCGGTGTCCGAGGCGAATGGCTTCGCTGTCCGACACCTCTGCCACGTCCACCGCCACGGGGTGCGCCATCGCTTCTACCTGCTCCGCTGTCATCCCGAACTCCGAGGCGTGAGCCTTCAGGTACTCTTTGTAGCGCTCTGCGCTCTTGGCGTGACGCTCCGCCCCATCGTACATCGTCTGAAGTGCGTCCGTGCGGTTGTTGCCCTGTATCACCTCGCCACGACCATTGACGACGGGCGCACCGGTGTAGGCGGTGATGCCTCCTATGATCTCGTCAGGGCGAATATCGCTCGCTATGCGGTCTGCCGCCGTGGAGCTAAGCCCATTGTCCGCTCTGTCCTTTGGTTGTGCTTCGGGGATGAAGTGCCTCGGGTTCATCCGTCCCTCCTTGTGGCTCGCCTGCAGGCTCTCCGCTTCCACGATCGTCCGCTTCACCGGGACACGTGTCTCGCCCGGTCGCTGACTGAAGGCTCGCTCTGCGTCTGCGTAATGCTCCACCGTCATAGGCTCCTGACGGTACACTACTGCTCCATTCACAAGTCGTGCGCCACGGGCTCGCGCCTGCCGTGGCGGATCCTCCGTGTACTCTCGCACGGTAGAGCCCTCGGCGTTGCGCTCCAGCTCCTCACGCTCCCTACGCCTGCGCTCGTTCTCTAATCGGATCCGCTCCTCCCGCTCTCTTTTCTCCTGCTCCTTGCGTCTCTTCTCTTCCTCCCTCTTCTGTCGCTCTTCGGGTGTCAGAGCTTCCTCTTCGGCACGTCTCCGCGCCTCCAGCTCTTGCCGTGCCTGCTCCTCGGCGGTGCGGACATAGTCATCATAGAGCCGATACTCCTCGGATGCCTTGCGAAGAGCCATCCGCTTCTCTAAGTTGCCGAGGTCATTCTTCACCTCTGCTTCCAACTTGGCTCGCTCCGCACCGACCTGGGAGCGTCTCTGCCGTGCCGCCTCGACGGCACCGCTCTTCCCGAGAGCCGCTTCGTTCACCCTCAGCGTCTGCTCAGGCGTGAGAGCCTTTAGGTCAAGTGCGCCACTCTTGGACATCGGCAGGGAAGCGACAAAGTCCTCTCCGTACAGCTGACCGAGATAGCGGATGAAGTCATCCGGTCGCTCGCTCATCAGCCTGAGACCGTCCACCTCGCCTTCTCTCGTCCTCGGGAGAGAGGAGATGAATTGTTCATCCTCAGACTTTTCCGTACCTTTGTCCGACAAGTCCGCTGGGAATTCTGACTGTAGTCCTTGAGGCTGCTCGCCCTTCTCTCCTCTTATGGAGAGATGATCAATCAAGAGCCCACCGGACTTGATTTTGTTCTTTAGGTTGCTGTCCGTCTTAGGATGTATGGAAGCAAGGTAATGAAGCTCCCCGTCTGTCTTCTCCACAGCAACTATATTGCGCACCATATCTCCTGAGGAGTTGCGATACAGCTTCACGTAGAGGAACGTGTCTCCATCCTTTACGATATAATCAGGGTCTGTAAGTGTCGGCTTAATGGCGCCACTGAGTTCCGTACGTCCGTTCTGAACCATCTTGTAGAAAGCCCCTCTCCCAACCGTAACGGTACTGATGGGTGTCTCCACGGGCGCACCGAACTCCTTGTCAAAGTCGGCGGACTCCACGATTGGCTCAGGGAGAGACGGTGCCTCATCGCTCCGCTCTGACGTGATCATCTCTATCTCACTCAGCGCGTCTTCCCCGGAGATGACCGGGAACGATCTCCCGTTAGGTGTGCGGATAGTCCCCTCTCCTTGCTCGCCCTGTGATGCCTGACCCAGTGCCGCCTGCTCCTCTGCCTGCTGTACCTCGTTGAAAAATGCCTCATCCGCTTCGTCTACCGCTGCCTGCACAAGGTCGAGGTAGTCCTCCGCCACTAACTGAGGGGAGGAGAGGTCGTCCATCTGCACGATATGCCCCTTCTCCTCTCCGTCTACAGACTCATCGTAGACGTAGATGGGAGCGTCATCATCGGTAGGCAGAAGCTCCACCGTGCCGTCCTCATTCGTCACCACCCTGACGCCACCGGTCACATACACCTCCTTCGGCTTGCCGTCGGCGTCCGTCATCGTCGCCGAGATCACAGAGCCACGGGCGCTCTCA
>CAMXXM010000065.1 GCA_947253195.1 uncultured Porphyromonas sp. | reverse complement strand
ATTATACATCTGATCTACAAGGAAATATGGCACTTTTACCGTGCAAAGGTCTCGGTAAAAGAATAGTGGACTGAGAGACAATCCCGCAGGAAACGAGGAAGCACCGCCCCGAGCAAGGGTGGTGCTTCCTCAGATGGCTATGGGTAGGGGGATCAGTCGCCGATCATGTAGTGGTGGTAGCCCTGGAGGCGCTGCCAGGCTCCGCGTGTGAAGTCGGGTACCTCGACGGGGGCAAAGCCGTGCTCGAGGGAGATCCGGGAGAGCGGGATCAGTGCACACCACTCTGCCATGTCGTAGACATCCATGTCGAGCGGCAGACCATTGCGAAGGCAGTAGATGAGGCGGTAGTCCATGATGAAGTCCATACCGCCGTGTCCGCCTACCTCCTTGGCACGCTTCTCCAGCTCGCGTGTGATGGGGTGCTTGTACTTCTCGTAGAGCTCCTTCTGCATCTCGGGACTGACCCAGCTGTGGGTGGACAGGTCGTCCACAGCGGGCATACCGGCCTCCTTCAGGTCCGTGCCGGCAAAGGCGTAGTGCTCGGCAGGGTACTTGGAGGCGTAGCCCTTGGTGCCGGCCACATTGTACTGGCGGCTGTAGGGGCGATGCGTGGTGACATCGTGGTGGATGAAGATGGTGCGGCCCTTCTCCGTGCGGATCATCGTCATGGTGTGCTGACCATTGGCCACCTTGGCATCCTTGACGCCGCGTACCTCCTCCAGGTAAGCGGGGAGGTTGCGGGGAGTGGTGTCCATGGAGACGAGGACATTCATCTTATCTCCGCGGTGGAGGTCGAGGATCTGAGCAGCCGGACCCATTCCGTGGGTCGGGTAGACGTCGCCGCGGTGCTTGATATTGTAGTCCATGCGCCAGTCTCCCTCGTAGTAGGGCCAGAACTCCTCCAGATTGTGGATATAGCCGCCCTCGGCATAGACGATATCACCGAGGAGTCCCTTATTCTTCATGTTAAGGGTGGTCATCTCGAAGAAGTCGTAGACGCAATTCTCCAGCATCATGCAATGCTTGCGAGTCCGCTCGGAGGTGTCGATGAGCGTCCAGATGTCGTCCAGTGAGAAGGCGGCGGGTACCTCAACAGCGACGTGCTTGCCCTGCTCCATGGCGTACTTTGCCATCTCGACGTGGGTCTGCCAGTCGGTCACGATGTAGATCAGGTCGAGGTCAGGACGCTCTACGAGCTTCTTCCACGCATCCTCTGAGCCGTAGTAGAGCTCTGCCGAGTGGCGACCATTCTTCTCGAGGATCGCATTGCTCTTCTCCGCCCGGTCCTGGTGAAGGTCGCAGAGAGCCACGACATCCGTGCCCTCGATGACCGACAGGCGGTCGACGGCACTCACGCCACGCATACCGAGACCGATGATGCCGATCCGGACTGTCTGGAGCTTCGGGGCACGGAAGGCCAGCATATCCTGCTGTCCGGCAGGTCGCTCCGGGACCTTTGTCTGGATCATGCGCGAGCAGGACTTCTCCTGCCCTCCCTTCTTGGCGCAGCAGTCCTGAGCCATTGCGGGGACAATCATAAGCGCGGACAGGAGCGCGGCCGCGAGATACTTCATCATTTTCATAAGTTCGTAAGCTTTGATGATTATTTTATCCTTGCACAGAGCAAATATAAAAAATCAGTCCGATATAAACCTCTTTTCGCGGGGGTATAAGCAAAGACAAGGGGGCTCGCTATCTCCCGGAAAAGGGATGGAAAGCGCCCATTTTTGCCTACATTTGTGGGACATAAAGAGATACCGATATGACAGACCATAGTTACTACTTTTACATCGAGGAAGGGCAGCAGCGAGGACCGGTGGCGATCGATCAGCTGCCGAGGCTAATCACACCGCAGACTCTTGTCTGGCGGGAAGGGATGGAGGGATGGATGACCGCGGACCGGATCCCGGAGATCCACGCCCTGCTCAGCCCGGCAGGGAGCGTGACCGCTGGTGCACCACAGCAGCCCACCTACCCTGCTCCCCCGGCAATACCGGCAGCACCAAGACCCATCTACCTGCCTGCGAAGCCGAATAACTACCTCGTCTGGTCGATCCTGCTGACGGTCCTCTGTGGCAGCGTCCCCGGCATGATCGGCATCGCCCTCGGGATCACTTGCAACCAGAGGTACGCTGAGGGAGACTATAAGGGAGCCGAGCTGGCCTCCTCGATGGCCAAGAACTGCCTCATCGTCAGCGTGGTCCTCGCACTAATCTTGATAGGCGTCCTGGCGATGATGCTGACTTCCTTTGGCAGTGCGCTGTACTCACTAACCAATATGCTGGAGAATAGCTGAGGAAGAGACGGAGACAGGGGCTAATAGTGTACCTTTGCCCCCCGACCAAGCAGGTCACAATCCACTAAAAGTCCTATTATGGATAAGGAGTACTACTACATAGATGATAAAGGGGAGCAATTCGGTCCCTATACTCTGGAGATCTTCAGGCTGCTGCCGCTAAGGAGCCGGAGCTACGTGTGGTCTACAGGCATGGAGGAGTGGATAACCGCCGGTGAGATGAAAGAGCTGGATGGCTTCATCCGGAAGAGCGAGTCCTCGCCCGACATCCCCACGGATACAGCTGAGCCGGAGCTCTTGACCGAAAGGACTGCTCCCGAGACAGAGGATAGTGCCTCAGCAGAGCCGATGCCGAAGTCCTGGCTGACGGAGTCGATAGTGCTGACGCTCCTCTGCTCGATCATCGGACTGATCCCCTTTTACCACGGGATGCAGGTGCGCAGCCTCTACCAGATGGGCGACTACGAGGGGGCTGTAAGAGAGTCGGCGACTACCAAGAAATGGCTTTTCATCGCTGCAGCGATCGGTCTGGTGGTCGATGCACTCTACCTCTTTTACTTCAGAGATAATCTTCCCCTCGACCTGCCATGAGACAGAGATACAAGACGCTGCTCTTTCTCCTTATGCTCCTCCCTCTCCCTGACATCCACGGACAGTCCTACCGGGTCATCTCCAATCCCGCCGAGGCAATCATCGGTCAGATGGTGCCCGTCCCGGGAGGCTCATTTGTCTTGCCGGGGACGGACCGCCCCACGGAGGTGAAGGCCTTCCTGATGGGGACGCACGAGGTGACGCAGAGGGAGTACCACTTCATCACGGGCGAGGATCCATCCTTCTACTCCAGTCCGGACAAGTCTCGCTTGGCACGCTTCGATGGAGAGGGGATCTACCGCAGCGACACTTACAAGAGACCGGTGGAGAGCATCTCCTGGTACGATGCGGTGAACTACTGCAATAAGCTGAGCCTCCACGACAATCTGACACCGGTCTACACCATCACCGGCAACACGGTCACAAGAGACGACAAGGCAGACGGCTATCGCCTGCCTACGGAGGCGGAGTGGATGTGGGCTGCCATGGAGGCGGACAAGACACAAGTGACGGCGAAGTGGTCAGGCGGTCTCGGGCTAGCACTCCCTCGCTATGCGTGGTACCGGACCAATGCCTATGCGGAGTGGAACCCGCTCTACAACCCTGCCGATATGATCAAGCGACCGGAGTATGGTACCCGCAGCGTCGGTACGAAGAGCCCCAATAAGCTGGGTCTATACGACATGTCCGGAAACGTCTGGGAGTGGTGCGAGGACTGGTATGGAGAGCGGACACCCGCCTACGGAGGACCCTCGGAGGGGGTCTACCGGGTCGCAAAGGGCGGATCCTTCCACTCTCCGGCACTCGCCCTCCACCTTGACTATAGAAGAAAGCAACTCCCCGACTGCCCCAGTCGACTGATCGGCCTCCGGGTCGTGCGCTCCCTGAGAGCAGACGAGCAGACGAGCAATACGGATCAGCCATGAGCAACAACACCCTGAGAAAAACCCTTTATCTGCTCCTGCTCACCCTGCCGACCCTCACACAAGCAGCCGGACAGACCTTAGAGATGGCAAAGACACGGATAGATAAGCTGGCAGAGATTGACGAAGAACGCTTCGCCTCGTATGCCGATGACTACACCTACGACGAGGAGTACTTCGGTGAGAAGGAGCCTGCCACCATCTACTACCCCAAGGACCTGAAGGAGAGAGGCAAAGTGCCGGCCGTGATCATCGTGCATGGGTTCAATTGCAAGCAGAAGTTCCTCCAAAAGCTCCCGAAGCAACTAAGCTCGCACGGATTTATCTGCATCATATACACAGCCCTGGACCAGAAGCGCCCATTCCAGTGGCCTCCCGGTCTGATGGCTGCCTACCAGATCCTCCGAGGCGAGAGCATGCGACCGGACAGCCCCATCTACGACCATGTGGACCTCAGTGCGGTGGCACTCGTAGGGCACTCGATGGGTGGTGCCGGAGCACTCCACACCGCCATGATGCCCTACCCCAACGGTCTGAGGGGAAAGATAAAGACCGTCATCGGCCTCAATCCCTACAATGGCGGCCCAATGATGGCAGAAGTGGGCGGCGGTGCCAATGACGGACTCGGGGACGACCTCTCCCACCTGCGGATCCCGACGATGATCGTCACCGGCAGCTACGACATCATTGCCTTCCCGTGGAAGTCCCTTGCCTTCTACAACAGTCTCCAAGGACCGGCCAAGCACGCCTTCCTCTCCGTCGAGAAGATGGATCATGCCGACTGGTACTTCATCCCGAGCGAACCCAATTACCCGACCGTACGCGCCATTGTCTACCTCTGGCTGATGGCCTACCTCGCTGATGATCCCGCCTACCGAGATTGCTTCGTCGACAGCCCCGGCAGTGCCTTCGACAGGTACATCAAGCCGGTCCTCGGCAACACCCCCAATCCCCTCACGCGCGGTGGTGAGCCTTTCCCACCCTACCTGCTGTCCGAAGAGGGTCTTGACCCCGCAGCGAAGGACGATCGCCCCGTTGATTAGAGCTACCGCCCCAAGACAGCCTGTCGACAAGGATTGAAGAAAGGGCTGACGCCACTCTCCGGCGTCAGCCCTTTCCTGTTAGTCCGTGGTGATAAAAGACCTCTTCGCCCTTTGATGAGCATGGGATGGGACAAAGGAGTCTGTTTGAGACACTGACTATTTTCGTAGCAAGTCTCAAGGCTTTCACCAACGGAGGTACAAAGTAAAGGAGACCGATCTCATACTCATCATCAAGGAGTGGATGGGGAGATAAACAACACGCAAACCACCTCCGGGCAAATTCCACCCCCGTCCTAAGTACTTCTCCCGCAGGAGGAGCAACGCCAAAGAGAGACGCCCAAACAAAACCGGCAGTGCTTCATCAGCATTGAGTACGGAGCCGGATACACCGACCTTTCCCTACAAGAGTGTCCGCCGCTTCTCCGGACTCCCCCCATATTCCTCATCCTCCACCCATCGGAACATCAAAATGAGAACCTGCCCGGGCTCAGATTGCCGTCTAATAATATAAAACCAAGTTTGTTTTTGCAAAATTTTGCAATACGGGGGATAATTGGTAGAATTGGTGACTGAAATACTGTCGGAATAGCAACTCGATGGACTTACATATGGTATAGTCACGGAGTTAGTATGAAGGCAAGGTTAGTATTTATATATTTCACCCTTTTTTATTAAAAACTATGAACTTACAGCGAACGTGTCTTCTCATCGGTGGATGGCTGACTTTTCTGGGTCTCTCTCTTAGCTCCTGCAGCAAGAGCGAAGTCCCGGGTGAGCCCGCCGTGTCACCGGAGACCCAGCTCGGAAGCCTGCCATTGGCTGCAGGAATGCTCCGCGGCAATGATCCCATGCCGAAGCCTCAGATCGTTGGAGATCCCGGAAAGGGTGGTCCCATAGTGCCTACCACCAAGAACGACCTCCACGGTGTAATCATCAGTCGGAGTACGATGTACAGCGCCGGATCAGTCTACAACGAATATTTACTCTTCAATCCCATGAGCAACCTCATCTATCCCGGTAATGTGCTTGTGGGAAACTCTATCAGTAATGGTCGCTATCTCCCTGTCATGGGTCAAAAAGTCGGTGATGTCACTTGGTCCTCTCCCGATTTGGTCCCTGCCAATCCGCAAGTGGATAAGTTTGTCCAGCGGGTCGTGGATCCACGGTTTAGTGACTATTCGGCGACAATGCAGAAATGGCGTGGCACGCCACATCTGCCCACTTCTGCCATTACCACCTTTGAGCTGACAGAGGTGAAAGATCTCAAGGAATTCAGTGCCAAGTTGGGACTCGGCTTTGAGACTGAAAATGTCAAGGCGGGAATCACCTTTGAGGGCAAGAGTGGGGATCTGAAGACCCATATGCTGGTGAAGTTTGTGCAGAAGCTCTTCTCCGTCTCCATGGATCTGCCCGATCGCCAGCACCTGCTCTCTGCGGCTCCGGGGGCTCTGCAGGGTGTCATGCCGGTATACATTTCGGATGTGTTTTATGGGCGTATGGGCTTTGCGCTCATCTCTACGGACCATGACTACTTAGAGCTGATGGCTGCTTTGCAGGTGATGGCTCCGTCTTTCAAGTTTGAGCTTTCATCCACTTACAAGAAGATTCTGGATGAGTCTTTTACTCAGTACGTCTTTACCGGCGGCAAGTCGGGTGACCATGGACTCTCTGTCAAGAAGGGTTGGGATGGCTTCAAGGAAGCACTCAGTACGGAACTCAATCCTGCCGAGGCTGTCCCGGTGGCCATCACGCTCCGATATGCGGATGACAACTCAGTTGCCCGCGTTGTCCAGACCGGTCAGTACCCCATCACAGAGAGTTACTTCGTCAAGGAGAGCGATGAGATGTCCTTTAGCTTCCGCCCCGTGGAGATTCGGGCCAACGCAGGCAATAAGGAGGAGCTCCAAGTCTGGGGTCACACCATCCTCACTGTGCCTGCCGAGCTCACCAAAGGCGGCACTGCTTCTGAGGACTATCGTCTCGTATGGTTAGGGATGAGCACCTATGTCAAGCTGGATAAGCAAAAGAAGGCCAGCATGCCCAATGCCGAGACTATCAACGTCACGCTGCATCGCCCCAAGGGAATGTCTATGCAGGACTTCCTCAATCAGAGGATCTACATCGACACTCACTTCCATAATACCAACTCTGCCGGAACCATCACCGGCGACGACCTCGGGGAGAGTAAGTACAGCATCCGACTCCAAGATCTGATCTTCAATGCAATCCATAACAGTCTCTCCGTGACTACGCGGAAGAACGCATACAACGACTACTCCGCGACGGTCCTCTTTGATCTTTTCCACGAGGCCAAGGAGATCGAGGAGATCCCCACTTCGCTCCGCTCTGTCACAAGTGCAAACGGCACCCGGACTCTGACCAGATGCTTCGGCAGTGAGCCTGAGTCATACCCTGTCTCTTATACACATCTGACGCTGCCGACGAAACCTTATGGGTGT
>CAMXXM010000064.1 GCA_947253195.1 uncultured Porphyromonas sp. | reverse complement strand
TCGTGGGCTCGGAGATGTGTATAAGAGACAGGAGGAGGAGCCGCTTGTCGATCCGCGAGAGCGCCTCCTGTGGTGCCTCGTAGATCTTCTTCACCTTGGCGGCAATGTCGGGATCGAGAGAGATCTCGTTGGCGACATCGGTCAGCTCCTCCGTGAGCTCCTCCGACAGCTCCAGGAGGCGATCGTCCGCATCGCAGCTGAGGAGGTTGTAAAAGGTGGCAGACGATACGTCCAGTGCCCTACCTGCCTGCTCAAGAGCCAGCACGGTATTGCCAAAGGTGGCAGACTCTATCGGCACGGAGCGGATCTCCTCCAGCTCCTCACGATAGGTCGCCAGATCTTCTCGCACCCGGGCGACAAGGGTATCCGCATCCCGATGCTCAAAGTCAGGATAGAGTCTCTCCATAGTCTATCGCTATCTTTCGGACCCGACGCTCATGGCGCCCGCCCTCGAAGTCGGTGCTGAAGAATATCTCAGCCATCTCCTGCGCCTCCTGCACCGGCACGAAGCGCCCAGGCAGCACCAGCACATTGGCGTTATTATGCTGCCGGATCAGCGATGCGATCTCCGGCATCCAGGCAAGTCCCGCACGGACGGACCGGTGCTTATTGAGCGCCATCTGGATCCCCTCACCGGAGCCGCAGACGCCGACGCCCATATCCACCTCGCCCCTGTCGAGAGCATCGCCCAGCCTGTGGGCAAAGTCGGGATAGTCGCAGCCGGCAGACCCGCTGTCCGTCCCGTAGTCGATCAGCTCCACCTCGGGAGCCCACTTTGCGAGGAAGTCCCTCACCGCTATCTTGATGTAGTATCCGGCGTGGTCACTGGCCAGACCTATCTTATGTACTCCTGCTATCATAGTTTACTTCTTTCCCAGTAGCTCCATTACCTCACGGCAGACCGTCTCAGCCGTGTAGCCAAATTTCTCGTCCAGCACCGTGTAGGGGGCGGAGAAGCCAAAGGACTCCATCCCGTGGATCCGTCCCTCACTGCGGGAGATCATCCCCTCGAGGGTGACCGGCAGCCCGGCAGTCAGGCCATAGCGTGGTACGCCGGGGAGCAGCACGCTCTCCTGATAGGCCTCTGGCTGACGACGGAAGAGTCCCTCACTCGGGATGGAGGCGACATTGACCTCAATGCCTCGCTCACGGAGCAACTCGGCACCGGCGACCAGCGTACTCACCTCTGATCCGGAGGCGATCAGCACCGCCTCGGGAGCCTTACGCTCGATGACGGTGTAGCCGCCCCGCTCCACGCGGAGGCTCTTCGTGTAGTCGTTCTCGGGGAGGTTCTTGATATTCTGGCGGGAGAAGATCAGCGCCGTCGGGCTCTTCGTATTCTCCATCGCCATCTTCCACGCGACAGTGGTCTCCTCCACGTCGGCGGGACGGAGCACCAGCATCGCATTGTTGCCGGAGTGATTGCGCAGCTTCTCCATCAGGCGGATCTGCGCCTCCTGCTCTATCGGCTGGTGCGTCGGACCATCCTCCCCGACACGGAAGGCATCGTGGGTCCAGACAAACTTTACCGGCAGCTCCATCAGCGCGCAGAGGCGGATCGCCGGCTTCATATAGTCGCTGAAAACGAAGAAGGTGCCACAGGCGGCGATCAGCCCCCCATGCAGCATCAGCCCCATGCTCACAACCGCCATCGTCAGCTCGGAGACGCCCATGTTGATGAATTGGCCATCGTAGTTGTCCCGCGTGATGGCTGTGGTTTTCTTGAGGAAACCATCCGTCTTGTCGGAGTTGGAGAGATCCGCGCTGGAGACGATCATATTGGGTACCTGCTCGGCAAGATGCCCTAGGACGGTCGCCGAGGCATTGCGGGTCGCCTTGTCCGGTGCCTGCTCGATCCGCGACCAGTCCACGCTCTTCACCTCAGGGTCAAGCCACCGCTCCAGCTCCTCAGCGGCTTCCGGCTTAGCCTTACGCCAGCTGTCGAAGCGTACCTGCCACTCCTTCTTCTCCTCAATGAGCGCCTCACGCCGCTTGGCGAAGCACTCCTGCACCTCCGGGAAGATGACGAAGGGATCGTCCGGATCTCCACCGAGACCGGCAATGGTACGACGGACGTCGGCACCGGCCTTGGAGAGCGGCTGACCGTGCGTCGACACCTGATCCTCAAGCGAGCGACCGCCCTCCTTATCAATCGCCCCCTTAGCCATCAGCGTGTGACCGATGATGAGCGAGGGCTTGCCCTTGACTGCTATGGCGCCATCGAGAGCGCGACGGATCTCCTCCGGGTCGTTGCCATTGATGTCAAAGATCTCCCAGCCCCAGGCGCGGTACTTCATCGCCACGTCCTCGCTGTCCACCTCATCGACGCGGGTGGAGAGCTGCACCTCATTGGCGTCGTAAAACATAATCAGGTTATCCAGCCCCAGGTGCCCGGCGAGGCGACCGGCCCCCTGCGAGATCTCCTCCTGGATGCCTCCGTCAGAGATGAAGGCGTAGATACGCTGCTGCATCAGCGCCTCATCGAAGTGGGTGCCCATCTTCTTTGCCGCAATGGCAGCACCAACCGCCATCGTATGCCCCTGGCCGAGCGGGCCGGAGCCATTCTCTATCCCTCGCTTGATATCCAGCTCCGGATGTCCCGGTGTCGGGCTGCCCCACTGACGGAAGCGCTGCAGCTCCTCAGTGGTAAAGAAGCCCTGCATCGCCAGCACGCTATAGAGCATGGAGGAGAGGTGACCGGGGTCGAGGAAAAAGCGATCCCTGGCGATCCACGCCGGGTCCTCCGGGTCGCACCGGAGATACTCTGAGAAGAGCACAGCGGCGAAGTCGGCGCCGCCCATGGCTCCTCCGGGGTGACCGGATGAGGCCTTCTCCACCATAGAGAGGGCAAGGATCCGGATATTGTCAGCGATCTTGTGGCTTAGAGAGTTACTACTCATCGTTACGGTGTATTGAAGTATTGGTTTGATAGTCGGAGTTACGGCAGGTCTCAACCTACGGACAAATATACCCCTTTTTTGTCGCCTTGACCCACATTAGACTTATTCCACCCCCGATACCCCGCTACAGTCCGCCCAAACTCTCAGGAGACCGATACCGAGCCTGATGAAGATGCTCGGATGGCGCTCGAGAGAGCGACAAGGCAGTCAGCGAAAAGTGGTACCTTTGTGACCCATATAATATAAGGTATCATTAGATTATGAGTCAGGATAATAGTCACTTCAAGCGAACTCTCATCACCGCTGCGCTGCCCTACGCCAATGGGCCCGTTCACATCGGTCACCTCGCCGGCGTTTACGTGCCGGCAGACATCTACGCCCGCTACCTGAGGCTGCGCGGACGGGAGGTGCTCTTTGTCTGTGGCTCCGATGAGCACGGCGTGCCGATCACACTCCAGGCCAAGAAGCGGGGCATCACCCCGCAGAAGGTGGTGGACCAGTTCCACAGCATCATCAAGAAGTCCTTCGAGGACTTCGGGATCTCCTTCGACATCTACTCCCGCACCTCGTCCAAGATCCACGAGGAGACTGCATCCGCCTTTTTCCGCAAGCTGTATGATGAGGGAAAGTTTATCGAGCAGACGACCGAGCAGTACTACGACGAGGAGGCGGGAGAGTTCCTCGCCGACCGGTACATCGTCGGCACCTGCCCCCGCTGTGGCAATGAGGAGGCCTACGGAGATCAGTGTGAGAAGTGTGGCTCTGAGCTGAGCCCGGACGAGCTGATCAACCCCCACTCCAAGCTGAGCGGATCCACCCCGGTGAAGCGTCCGACGACCCACTGGTACCTCCCCCTCAATGACTATCAGGACTGGCTCTCCAAGTGGATCCTCGAGGAGCACAAGGAGTGGCGCCCCAACGTCTACGGTCAGTGCAAGAGCTGGCTCGACATGGGGCTGAAGCCTCGCGCCGTAAGTCGCGACCTCTCGTGGGGCATCCCCGTGCCGGTCAAGGGCGCAGAAGGGAAGGTGCTGTACGTCTGGTTTGACGCCCCTATCGGCTACATCTCCAATACCCGAGAGCTACTCCCCGACAGCTGGGAGACCTGGTGGAAGGACTCCTCGACGAGGCTGATCCACTTTATCGGGAAAGACAATATCGTCTTCCACTGCATCGTCTTCCCCGCCATGCTCAAGGCTGAGGGCTCTTTCATCCTCCCCGACAATGTGCCCTCCAATGAGTTTCTCAATCTCGAGGGAGACAAGATCTCAACGTCGAAGAACTGGGCTGTCTGGCTCAATGAGTACCTCGAGGACTTCCCCGGCAAGCAGGATGTCCTGCGCTATGTGCTGACTGCCAACGCTCCGGAGACTAAGGACAACGACTTCACGTGGGAGGACTTCAAGTCCCGCAACAACAGTGAGCTGGTGGCCATCCTCGGCAACTTCGTCAATCGTGCGATGGTGCTGACAGAGAAGCACTTCGACGGGAAGGTGCCTGTCGCCGAGCTGACGGACGAGGACAGGGAGGTACTCGCCAAGATGCGGGAGATCCGCGAGGAGACCGCCCGACTCATCGAGGACTTCCACTTCCGCGATGCTCAGCGCACAGCCATGGAACTGCCCCGACTGGGCAATAAGTACCTCGCCGACCTCGAGCCGTGGAAGGTGATCAAGACAGACCCCGAGCGCACCGGGACGATCCTCAACGTCGCCCTCCAGATCGCTGCCAATAGTGCGCTGCTCCTCGAGCCCTTCCTCCCCTTCTCGATGGCGAAGCTCCGCCGTATGCTCGCCATGGACGAGCAGGTCGACTGGGAGGCTATCGGTGAGACAGACCTCCTCAAGGCGGGTCACCGGCTGGGTAAGGCGGAGCTGCTCTTCGAGAAGATCGAGGATGATCAGGTCGAGGCGCAGAAGCAGAAGCTCCTCGCTGCCAAGGCGGCCTCTCTGGCAGCCAAGGCGGCTGAGGCAGCTGCCCACCTGACGGTCGACCCGATCGATGGGGAGATTCCATTCGATGACTTTGAGAAAATCGACATCCGCGTCGCCACCGTACTGGAGTGCGAGCGGGTACCGAAGTCCAAGAAACTCCTTCGCTTTAAGCTCGATGATGGTCTCGGTGGTCGACAGATCCTCTCCGGTCTTGCTGCCTACTATGAGCATCCCGAGGAGCTGGTAGGCAAGCAGGTACTCTTCCTCGCCAACATCGCCGGTCGCAAGATGATGGGGCTGGAGAGCAATGGCATGATCCTGAGTGCCGTAGAGCCCGATGGCACGCTCTCCGTAGCGACCACCTCCAAGGAGGTCCGCCCAGGCAGCCGACTCTCGTAAGCATGTCCTCGACAGCCCTCCTCCTCTCCGGCGGTGTCGACAGCTCCGTCGCGATGGTTCGTCTCCTCGAGCAGGGGATACGGCCTGATCTCTTCTACATCCGCATAGGAGCCAAGGAGGAGGGCTACGCCGGCTGTCCGGCGGAGGACGATGAGGTGATCGTCCGGATCTTGGCGAGGAAGTACGACCTCCCACTCGAGATGATCGATCTCCACCGGGAGTACTGGGACCATGTGGTCGGCTACCTGCTGGAGTCGGTGCGGAGGGGACTGACGCCCAATCCGGACATGATGTGCAATAGGTGGATCAAGTTTGGCGCCTTCGACAGCTACACCGGCTCCACCTATGACCATATTGCGACGGGGCACTATGCCCGCAAGGAGACCATCGACGGACTGGACCACCTCACGACAGCGGTAGATCCGGTGAAGGATCAGACCGACTTCCTTGCCCAGATCACTTACCCGCAGCTCCATAAGGCACTCTTCCCGATCGGGGATCTCCCCAAGGAGCGGCTCCGAGCCATCGCCGAGGAGCATCACTTGGTCACCGCCCACAGAGACGACAGCCAGGGGATCTGCTTCCTCGGCAGGATCGACTACGATGACTTCCTATGGGAGCACGTGGGAGAGCGGGTTGGCCCGATCGTGGAGCTGGAGACAGGGCACGTGCTGGGCGAGCACCGAGGCTTCTGGTACCACACCATCGGGCAGCGGAAAGGACTTGGCCTGAGTGGTGGTCCTTGGTACGTGATCCGGAAGGATGTGGAGTCAAATACGATCTTCGTCAGCCGAGGATTCGACACCGAGATGCAGTACAGCGACCTGATCCGGCTGGGGGCGATGAATTTCATCTCCGGCGATCCGATGCCCAAGGGAGTCGATGAGATGGAGGTGACGCTTAAGGTACGCCACACGCCCGACTTCACCCGAGGTCTGCTCCGTCGCCACGCTGACGGGAGTCACAGCGTCATCGCCGACGAGCCTATCCAGGGGGTGGCAGCGGGGCAATTCTGCACCCTCTACGACACCGAGGAGCACCTCTGCCATGGCAGCGGAGTGATCGCCGAGGGGCTTCGGAGAGACGCACAGGACAAGATTCCGAAGGAAAAACCTTAATTTTTATCAGAAAAGGAGTACCTTAGTACACAGATTAGGAATATATCACCCATATAATATCAGAAACCGGATATGAAACGTATCAATACCATTCTGGCTATCGCCATGACGCTGGTGCTCTCTCTCGGGCTCACCGGCTGCGGTAAGTCCTCCCCCAAGGATGTCGCCAAGGAGGCTGTCGAGGCTCAGCTCAAGGGCGACCTGCAGGCCTTCTACAACCTCCTCTGCGAGGCTGATCAGACCGCGATGACGTACGACAACTTCATCACCAAGTACACCATTCCGAGGGATGCTCAGGCGCTCTTTGACCTCGTGCCGGAGACGCGCGATGTGCTCAAGGCCGGTAGCTTCAAGGAGATCGTAAATGGCGAGACCGCCACCGTCACCTACGTCCTCACGGTACCCGATATGGACAAGATCATCAAGGAGAATATCAGCCTCGAGATCCTGCAGCAGATGATGGCGAATGGCAAGCGCATGAACTCGCTCTCCGACCTCCCCGACGAGATGAAGGAGAATATCAAGCAGTACATCGCCAAGAACGATATCCCCACCCTTGAGGTCCCCCAGACGATGAATCTCGTGCGGGAAAATGACAACTGGCGAGTCAATCTGAACCTCCGTGACGCCCTCAAGCTGGGCAATATGCCGACTCCCTTCGTCCTCAAGTGACCTACGGCCCCGAGCCGGGGCAACCATCCGTGCGGGGAGGGGAAGACAATCTCTCACCACCTACAACCTGGAAACCAAATCATGGCAAACAAACCAACTATAGAGTCTAAGCCCTACGTCATCGGTATCGACCTCGGCGGGACCAATACCGCTTTCGGCATCGTGGACGCTCGTGGCAACATCCTGCGTACCAGCTCCATCAAAACCGGCAAGCACCTCGACATCCGTGACTATATCAAGGACCTCGGGGTAGCTATCCGCGACTTAGTGGAGATCGACCTGACGATGGATAAGATCTTCGGGATCGGCATCGGTGCTCCGAATGGGAATTACTTCAATGGCTCGATCGAATTTGCCCCCAACCTCCCCTGGAAGGATAAGATC
>CAMXXM010000063.1 GCA_947253195.1 uncultured Porphyromonas sp. | reverse complement strand
TCTGTCCGGTCTTGTCTTTCCTCATGCTGGCTTACTTGAGGGGGAGGAGGTGCAAGCGGTGGGTGTAGGTGAGGTAGCCGGTGCCGGAGGGGTCAGCGTAGACAAAGAGGACACCCAGCTGGGGCTGTCCCTCAAGGATCTCCTTGGCACGCTCCAGCCCAACTGCCATAAAGGCGGTCGCCCAGGCATCTGCCTCCATAGTGGTGGGGGCCACAACGGTCGCCTCCAGGATGTCACTGTGGGCGGGACGTCCTGTGACGGCGTTGATGGTGTGGGCGACTTTCCGCCCCTCGATGACCTTATAGTTGCGGTAGTCGCCACTGGTGGCGACACCCATTTTCTCACATATCTCGATCTTACCGAGGAGCTCATTGACGGTGGAGGTATTATCCTCGATCGGCTTATTGATCCCGAGGCTCCAGCAGTCGCCCCGAGGATTGCGCCCATGGCAGGTCACCTCACCACCGATCTCCACCATATAGTCCTCTACCCCGTAGTGCTCAAGCGTCCGAGCAACGAGGTCGACGACATACCCCTTGGAGAGCGAGGCAAGCCCCATAGAGAGCCGAGGATCGTCCTTGGTGATCCGATGGGCAAGGGTGTCAACGCGAATGTGTCGGTACCCGACAAACCGGAGCACCGAGTCGACCTGCTCGTCAGTCGCCAGCCGAGTGACCCCCTTCTTGGTCCCGAAGCCCCAGATGTCGAAGAGTGGTCCTCCGGTGACATCATAGACGCCATCCGTTGCCTCGCTCACGACAGCTGCCTGTCGCAGCACCTCCTCCAGCATAGGATCCGTCCGGTCGGTGATATTGGCATTGATCCGGGAGACGACGGAGGTGGAGTCAAAGTTATTGAGCACCGCATTGAAGGCATCCATCGTCGAGTCGATCTGTGCGGCAAGGGGCTTATCAGCGCGATAGGTGATGGCGTAGTAGGTGGTAAAGCGCTCTCCGGTCTCGCGGTAAAAGGTCCCCTCCCCACGATCACAACCGGTGAGGAGCAGGGGGAGAAAGAGGGCGAGGGTCAGTAGGTCAGATCTCATCACGCAGGGCATAGGTATTACGTCCGGGGCTTTGCCGGGCTATGAGCTCACCGAGGAATCCGGTAAGGAAGAGCAATACCCCCAGCACGATAGCCAGGAGGCAGAGGTAGAAGGCGGGCAAGTCGGTCACCAGCCGGGCAGGGATCCCATGGTAGAGGGAGTAGAGCTTGGTCCCAAGGACACAGAGGAGAGCGATCAGCCCGAGGAAAAACATGACACTGCCCCAGAGGCCGAAGAAGTGCATCGGCTTGCGACCAAAAGTGCCCATAAACCAGAGGACCAAGAGGTCGAGGTAGCCATTGACAAATCGGCTCATGCCAAACTTTGTCTTCCCATACTTACGGGGTTGGTGGTGCACCACCAGCTCACCGATCTTGGCGTACCCCGCCATCTTCGCCATATAGGGGAGGTAGCGGTGCATATCGTTGTAGACCTCTATGTGCTTCACCACCTCATTTTTGTAGCTCTTGAGTCCACAATTGAAGTCGTGAAGCGGGATGCCGGAGAAGAAGCGCACGGTGGCATTGAAGAGCTTCGTGGGACCGGTCTTGGAGAGCGGGTCGTACCGCTTCTTCTTCCACCCACTCACCACATCGTAGTCCTCCTCACGGATCATGCGATAAAGCTCGGGGATCTCATCGGGGGAGTCCTGCAGGTCGGCGTCCATTGTGATGACGACAGCACCCAAGGCGCGCTCAAAGCCTGTCTGCAGCCCGGGAGACTTCCCGTAGTTGCGGGCGAAGCGGACAGCCCGGACGTGCGGATCCTCCGCATGTAGTTGCTCGATGGTCTCCCAGGAGTCATCCGTACTCCCGTCATCGACGAAGATGATCTCATAGGTGATCCCCATCTCGGTGACGACACGGGAGATCCACCGATGAAGCTCTGGGAGAGACTCCTGCTCATTGTAGAGCGGGATGACGATCGATAGGTCTATGGGGTAATTCTTCTCTTGAGACATATGTATGTAGTAGACAAGCAAAGGTACCGATAATCAGTCTCTACGGAGGACGATCGAGGCAATAAAGATGTAGAGCGTCCCAAGCGTGAAGGAGAGCGAGATCACCCCTCTCGTCATCAGCGCCGGCGTGACCCCCCGGTAGGACTCCAGCAACACCTCCCGATCGGCCTCACTGCCCACCATCTGCCCGGCGACCTCTATACTCTGATCGATATAGTGGAGGAAAGTAGGATCACGAAAGAGATACGTGAAGACGAGCAGGTAAGCAAGCGTCGCGACGATAAGGGCAAAGAGGTAGATCACGCCCATCACTGTGACGCAGCGTGGGTAGGACAGCCGGTTGCCAAAGACGATCAGGCGGTACTTCCGAAGCTCCTGTGTCAGTAGGACAGGGATGAGAACCAGTCCACCCGTAAGGAAGAGTGTAGAGAAGAGGGGCTGCCTATAGAAGAGCATCCCGACAGCCTGGGCCACAAAGCCCATCCCGACGAGGAGCCCACTCCACATCACAGCCTGCAGGAAGCTCTGTGCAAAGCGCTTTTTCTGTGAGTCCTTGTTATCCTGATCCATAGAGTATCATCTGCGTAGTGAGAGACAAAGGTACCAATTATGTAGCAGGGCATCAGCGACCATGCCGCCGGGCACAGGAGAGACGCATTAAGGCCGTACAGAAGTCAATCAAAATCTAGGAAAGAGGTCACCATGCGGCTGCCCGCTTCTTAGCTGCAAAGCTCAGATGCGTCACCCCTGATCCGGGACTTTTCTTTTACCGATATTAGAGACGACTAATACCAATATTAGACTTCACTAATACCGATAAAAGAATTCTCTAATATCGGTATTAGGGCGAGGCTTCATCCGAGCGGCTTTCCGCCGCCTCATTACAACCATCTGAGGGCATCCTATACCATTCTCGTGCGACAGCACTGAAAAAGAAGTGGGCAATAACTTGCTAATCCATTTTTTATGGCTATGTTTGCCCTATTGGAAGCCATAGAAAGGACCTTAACTAATTTCTTTAGAGATATAATCTCCCTTATATGACTTCACCACGTAACCTATAGCGGGTCATAATCATTATGGAATCAAAGAAAACTACGACTGGTAAAGCGAGTGATATTACCATCGTAATCGGTGTGATCGGTGCCGATGCCCATGCAGTGGGGAACAAAATTATCGATTATGCGCTTAATGATGCGGGCTACCACGTCATCAACCTCGGTGTGATGGTAAGCCAAGAGCAGTACATCGAAGCTGCCATCGAGACCAACGCCGATGCGATCCTTGTCTCGTCCATGTACGGACAGGGGGAGATCGACTGCCAGGGTCTGCGAGATAAGTGCAATGAGGCGGGTCTCAAGGGGATTCCTCTCTTTGCCGGTGGCAACTTAGTGGTAGGTAAGCAGAAGTTTGAGGACGTCCTTGAGCGGTTCAAGAAGATGGGCTTCGACTATGTCTATCCACCGGGTACGCCGATTGAGACGACTATTGCGGACATCGACAAGACTTTCGGGATCAAGCGATAATCCTACTCGCCCCGACGATCCACCCATACACAAGTAGGATCGACCTTTTGCGTCATCATCATGAGATATCTTACAGCAGACTTTGGTAGCACATATACCAAGGTAACAGCCATCGACACAGACGTCCCCGAGATAGTGGGTACAGGCGCTGCCTTTACCACGATTGAGACGGATGTGATGGAGGGGCTCCACAATGCATTCAGAGAGTTAGAGAAAGAGATCGGCAAGGAGTGGACACCGGATAAATTCCTCTGCTGCAGCAGTGCGGCGGGAGGACTTAAGATGGTGGCCAGTGGCTTGGTCCCCGACCTCACCGCCAAGGCAGCACGCATGGCAGCAGCCAGTGCAGGTGCCAAGGTGATGAAGACCTACTCCTACGAGATCACCCACACCGAGGCAGAGGAGATCGAGCGTCTCGATCCTGACCTCTTCCTGCTCTGCGGGGGAACCGATGGAGGCAATGTGGAGAATATAATCCACAATGCGGAGGTCATCGGTCGGATCCCGGGGCACTTCTCTACCGTCGTGGCGGGGAATAAAGCTGCCGAGGAAGAGGTGGCACGTATCCTCACAGAGGCCGGCAAGCCTTTTGTGATCACGGAGAACGTGATGCCAAACTTCAACTCCCTCAACATCGCTCCCGCCAAGAAGTGCATCATGCAGCTCTTCATCGATCGTATCATCGAGGCTAAGGGACTCTCCAAGGCTCAGGAGCGAGCTGACAACGAGATCATCCCTACCCCTCTGGCTGTGCTCAATGCCTGCAACCTGCTCAGTGACGGCACCAAGAACAGACGAGGGCTGGGAGAGCTCCTAGCCATCGATCTCGGTGGTGCCACTACCGATGTCTACTCGATAGGCGATGGCGAGCCTCATGAGGTCAACATTATGCATCAGGGAATCCCCGAGCCGTATAGCAAGCGTACCGTAGAGGGCGACCTCGGCATGCGGTATAGCCTCACGGCGCTCTCGGACCAACTGGATCTCGATGCCGTGGCGGCGGAGGTGGGGCTCTCGGGCGACACGCTAAGAGACTGGGTCGCTCGATGTGATGCTGATAAATCCACTCGTGCCGAGACGGAGGATGAAATTCTCTGTGAGAAAGTCCTTGCCAAGGGAGCTGTTAGCCTGGCAACAGATCGCCATGTAGGCCACACGCATAAGGTCTACTCCCCTATGGGAGAGTTCTTTACCATCAACGGCAAGGACCTGACCCTCACGGATCACGTCCTCGGTATCGGGGGGGCGCTGATACACAGCGCAGACCCTACGTTTATCTTGGACGGTGCTACATTCAACATATCCAACTACGACAAAGCCAAGCCACTGAAGCCTGACTTTTACCTCGACAGCCACTACATCATGGCGTCGATGGGTCTCCTGAGTGAGCAGATGCCTGACATCGCTCTGGAGCTGATGCAGAAGGAGCTGGTCAAGGTCGGGACGAAGAAGAAAAAACAATAATCTCGAGGAAGGACACTTAGCGAGTCAACCACCTCGAATACACCACGAAACTAAAAGAGAACAATATATTATTATGGAGGTCAAAAACGTCAAAATCCCAATGGACGACTTCCTCAAGGAGCGTGAGGAAGTACTGGCCAGCTGGCCCACAGGTAAGGATATCGACATTGAGGAGGCGGTAAAGTACCAGCTCTCCATCCCTGAGGAGAAGCGCTTCGGAGCCAAGCTCTGGAAGGCTGACGAGGAAAAGAGGACGCTGATACAGCCTCGTGCCGGTGTCGCCCTCTACGATGAGCACATCAAGCTGCTGCAGTACCTCGAGGATATGGGCGGAGCGGATCTACTTCCCTCCACCATCGACAGCTACACCCGTCTCAATAGATACGAGGAGGCTGAGATCGGTATCAAGAAGAGTCAAGAGGCCGGCCGCTCTCTCCTGAACGGATTTCCGGCTGTCAACTATGGTGTCGACATCTGCCGCACCGTCACCGAGTCTGTCAAGAACCCGGTGCAGGTACGTCACGGAACCCCGGACGCAAGACTTCTGACGGAGATCGCCATCGCAGGCGGCTTCACCTCCTACGAGGGTGGAGGTATCTCCTACAACATCCCATACTCCAAGGATCACCCCATCGACAAGGTCATCAAGTACTGGCAGTACACCGACCGCCTCTGCGGTATCTACGCTGAGCGCGGAGTGGATATCAATCGTGAGCCCTTCGGCCCCCTCACCGGTACTCTGATCCCTGCATGTATCTCCAATGCCGTCGCCATCATTGAGGCACTCCTTGCTGCAGAGCAGGGTGTGAGCGACCTGACGGTGGGCTACGGTCAGTGCGGTAACCTGATCCAAGACGTTGCCGCTATCCGCGCACTAAGGGAGCAGTGCCGCGAGTATCTGGAGATGTATGGCTACAATAAGGTGCACCTCACCACTGTCTTCCACCAGTGGATGGGAGGCTTCCCGGAGGATGAGGCTAAGGCATTTGGCGTGATCAGCTGGGGATCTGCCACCGCCGCGCTTGCCAAGGCTACAAAGGTGATCGTCAAGACACCTCACGAGGCTGTCGGCATCCCGACCAAGGAGGCCAACGCTGCAGGTCTCCGCGCCACCAAGCAGGTGATCTCTATGCTGAGAGACCAGGATCTGACTATGATCCCCGCTGTAGAGCAGGAGGCTGCGATCATCAAGAGGGAGGTCAAGGAGATCATGGACAAGGTCTTTGAGCTCGGGAAGGGCGACCTGGGTGCAGGTGTCGTAAACGCTTTTGCAGCCGGTGTGCTTGACATCCCCTTCGCTCCCAATAAGTACAATGCCGGCAAGGTAATGCCGGCACGCGACAACGACGGTGCCATCCGCATCCTCGACTGTGGCAATATGCCCTTCTCTCAGGAGACGAAGGACTTCCATCGCCAAAAGCTGGAGGAGAGAGCCAAGTGTGAAAATCGCGAGGTGAGCTTCCAGATGGTTATCGATGATGTCTATGCGATCAGTAAGGGCTTCCTCGTTGGTCGTAAGAATCTCAAGTAATCGAATACAATCAATCCCATAATAAACAACTAAACTTCAATCCATTTCTTCTATGAAAATTAAGAAGGTAGTATGTGCCCCCGGTAAGACCGGCTTTTACTTCGACGACCAGCGTGCCATCAAGAAGGGTGCTGAGAATGACGGTAACTTCTATGTCGGCGAGCCTGTAACCGAGGGCTTCACCGGTGTACGTCAGGCAGGAGAGTCCATCTCGGTACTCTTCGTGCTGGAGAATGGTGCCATCGCTCATGGCGACTGCGCTGCCGTACAGTACTCAGGAGCCGGAGGCCGTGATCCGCTCTTCCTCGCAAAGGACTTCATCCCTGTGATCATGAAGGAGATCGCTCCGCTCTATGAGGGTAAGGAGATCACCAACTTCCGCGAGATGGCTGATCTGGTCGACAAGCACACAGACGCCAATGGTAAGAAGTATCACACCGCCATCCGCTACGGCGTAACACAGGCATGCCTCGATGCTGTCGCTAAGGCAGAGGGCAAGCTGATGGCTCAGGTCATCGCTGACGAGTATCACACCACCCTGTCTGACAAGAGGATCCCAATCTTCGCACAGTCTGGTGACGATCGCTACAACAACGTCGACAAGATGATCATCAAGGAGGCTGACATCCTGCCCCACGGACTCTTCAATCACGTAGAGAAGAAGGTAGGTCTCAAGGGCGAGAAGCTGCTCGAGTATGTCAAGTGGCTGCGTAACCGCATCCTTGATAAGCGCACCCGCGAGGACTACAAGCCGATCTTCCACATCGATGTATATGGTACCCTGGGTATCGTATTTAACAACGACTGGGAGAAGATCGCTGACTACATCGGCGAGCTGGCTGAGGCAGCTAAGCCCTTCCACCTCCGCATCGAGGGTCCGGTAGACGTAGAGGAGCGCGAGGCCCAGATCCTGTCTCTTATACACATCTGACGCTGCCGAC
>CAMXXM010000062.1 GCA_947253195.1 uncultured Porphyromonas sp. | reverse complement strand
CAATGTTGGTGTACTTGAGGAGCTTATTGAGCTCCGAGCCGTGCCATCGGTAGATGCAGGCGGTCAGGGCAGCGACGAGAGGGGTGATACTCAGCACTATCGCGCTCAGTCCCCGGCTCTCGGTGGCGAGTCGGATCCCGGCGACCAAGAGTATCACCGTGAGGAGGCTATTCAGGAGGTACATCGTGGGGCCAAAGCGCTCCCCCATGCGGACGATGATCGTCTGCTTGCCGCTCTCCCTATCCTCTGCATAGTCTCGGTAGTTGTTGCAGACGAGTATGTTATCCTCCCAGATCCCTATGCCGACCGACATCAGGAGGAGGTAGAGCGGTGGGGTGCCTCCGATGGCTCCGTAGGTGGCGAGGATCGGTGTCATCCCGTAGAAGAGTACCACCGCCACGTCTCCCAGCCCGTGAGTGGAGAGGGGGTAGGGTCCGTAGGAGTAGGCGTAGACACCCACCAGCACCAGCAGTCCCACTGCGATGAGCCACCATGCCCCGGTCAGCAGCACTGCCCCGAGGCCGGAGAGGATGGTGATCCCGGTGGAGATCAGCATCGCTATCAGCATCTCTCGAGGGCTCACCTCACCGGTCACCAGCACTCGGCGAAATCCGACCCTCTTGTCGGTGTCTTTCTCCCCCTTGTAGTCGAAGTAATCGTTGGCAAAGTTGCTGGTGATCTGCGCTGACAGTGCGACAATGAGGGCGCAGAGGTAGGGGCGGAAGTCAAATACCCCCTCTGCGATCAGCGCTCCCAGCACCACCAGCATGGGGGCAATGGATGCGCCCAGGGTGTGAGGTCGTGTCGCATAGATCCAGGTGCTGAGCCGGCTACTCATCCTCCGGCTCCATGAAGAGGTGCTGGTGGAGCTGATTCATCGCCAGCTCCTTATCCTCCGCCCGCACCACTACCGAGACGTTGTGGTCCGACCCCCCGAAGGAGATCATCCGTACAGGGAGATCCTTTACCGCCTCAATGACGCGGGACTCGAAGCCGACGTTTTTCCAATTGAGGTCACCGGCAATACAGAGGATGGTCATCGGGTAGTCCAGGGTGACGGTGCTGAAGCGCCGGAGATTGGCGAGGATGTCCTCCAGCCGATCCGTGTCGGTGATGCTGACGGATACCGATACCTCGCTGGTGGTGACCATGTCGATCGGCGTCCTATTGGCCTCAAAGACCTCGAAGACCTTGCGTAAAAAGCCGTAGGAGAGCAGCAGTCTCGTGCTGCGGATCCTCAGCACGGTGACGCCGTCCTTGGCGGCGATTGCCTTGAGTGCACCCTCGTCCATGCGGTTGGAGATCAGGGTCCCTTTTGCCTGCGGCTCCATGGTGCTGAGGAGCTTTACCGGCACATTTGCCATCTTGGCGGGGATGATGCAGGAGGGGTGGAGGATCTTGGCACCGAAGTAGGCCAGCTCGGACGCCTCGTCGTAGTGGAGTGTCCGCACCGGTCGGGTGTGCTCCACGACACGAGGGTCGTTATTGTGCATCCCGTCGATGTCGGTCCATATCTGGATCTCCTTGGCATCAAGGACGGAGCCGATGATGGTGGCGGTGTAGTCGCTGCCGCCGCGCTTGAGGTTGTCCATCTCGGAGTAGGCATTGAGGCAGATGTACCCCTCGGTGAGGAAGAGCGTCTCCGTCGGGTAGTCAGCCATCGTCTGCAGGAGCCGGTCCTGGATGCGCGGGAAGTCCGGCTCCCCGTACTGGTCGGTGCAGATGAAGTCGAGGGCGCTCAGGGGGATCGGATTTTTTCCCTGCTCCTTGAGGTAGAGCTCCATCATCCGCACGGAGATGACCTCGCCCTGACCGAGGACCTGCTTGGTCTCGTAGTCGCTGAAGAGGCGCTCCGTCTCGAAGCTCCTGAGTAAGCCCATCTCTTCGTCAATGAAGACCTTTGCCAGTGTCTGCGACTCCTTGCTCGCGTAGAGCGTGTCGATGGCGTGGTAGTACTTCTGCTCCAGCTCGTCGATTAGGCTGAGTGCGCCCTGGACATTGGAGTGGGCAAAGTGGTCGCTGATCTCGACCAGCGTATTGGTGACGCCGCTCATGGCACTGAGGACAACGATCTTGAAGCGATCGTCCTCGATCAGCGAGGCGACATGCTTGATGCGATCGGCGGAGCCTACTGAGGTGCCGCCAAATTTCATGACTATCAGCTCTGAGAAATCTCTCATCTCTCTGTGCTCTCTGTACTCTCTTGCTCCTCTTGCTCCTCCACAGGAGTACGGACGGTCATCTCGTGTAGCTGCTCGTCCTCGATCTTGAGTATCCGGGAGGGATACTTCCGCATCATCTCGTAATTGTGTGTGCTCATGATCACGGCTGTGCCACTCTCGGTGATCTTCTGGAATAGCCGGAAGATCTGGTCCCCGGTCTCCGGGTCAAGGTTGCCTGTCGGCTCATCGGCGAGGATGAGCTTGGGCTTATTGAGCAGGGCTCGAGCGATGACCATACGCTGCTGCTCACCGCCCGATAGCTCGTGGGGGAGCTTGTAGCCCTTGTGGTCCATCCCCACATTTGCCAGCACTTCATCGATCCGGTGGCTGATCTCTCGCTTGTCCGACCAGCCGGTGGCGCGGAGGACGAAGCTTAGGTTGTCCTCGATCGTGCGGTCGTACATCAGCCGGAAGTCCTGGAAGATGATCCCAATCTCGCGCCTCAGGTAGGGGATCTGTCGTCTCTTGATCCGCCTCAGGTCAAACTTCCCGAAGTGTGCCTCTCCATCGCCAATGGGCACGTCTGCGTATATCGTCTTGAGCAGCGTTGACTTCCCTGATCCCACGCGTCCGATCAGATACACGAGGTCACCCGCATTGATCTGAAGGTCTGTGTGGCGTATGATGACATTCTCCGCCCGGCGGATGGTGACGTCGCGATACTCGAGTACAGAGTTTTCAGCCATATTCATTGATTGCTGTATAGTATGAGTCCTACTGAGGATCTTAGGCAAAGGTAGCGATTTTCATTCTGTTGTGGGAACGGCTCGCGACACTCCAACGCAAAGGGACTGCACAGAGAGTTGTCCTCTCCATGCAGTCCCTTTGCTTTACCAAACTTTTCTCTAACCTTAGCTCTCGCTTAGTCGATGCTGATGGCTCTCTCGATGCTCGGTTTCACCTCAGGCTTTACCTTGGGGATCACCACCTCGAGGATGCCGTCCTTCATCTTCGCTCGGATGCTGTCAGCGTCCGCATCCTCGGGGAGGGAGAAGCGCTGCATCGAGCTCTGGTGGTAAAACTCCCGACGGAGGTAGTGTACCGGCTTTTGGTCGGTCGTAGCCACCTGCTTGGAGTCTGTGGTCTTGCCCTCATCGGTGTCGGCCGTCTTCTCCTCGCTCCTCTTGTCCAGCGAGATCACGAGGTTGCCGTCCTGGTCAAGCTTCACATCTACATCCGCCTTCGTGAAGCCGGGTGCCGATACCTGAAGCTTGTACGCATCCTCCTCCTCGATCACGTTGGTCGCTGGGCTGGAGGTTCCGCGCGTGGTGCTGTAGTCGGGACGGAGGAAGTTGTCGTTGAAAAAGAGATCGTTGAAGAGATCGAATCCTGTACGTGTCATAATTCTTATGCTTTAGTTGGTTTACTTTCCTATTCAGTCTCAGGCTCAGAAGCCATCGACACTAAGCATAGGACAAGATCGATGCCGTGTGCAGAGGTCTGACAATTAGGATATTATGCTGACAGAGCTGTCCGACCCCAATGTCAGACGAGGAGACAGGATGTCCCTTGGAGGCATCCGTTTTGTCACGGATGTGTCACTTATGTCGTCCCGTAGGTGTGGATGCTGCCCTTGGCGGAGGGGAGGTAATTGACCCCGTACCAGCACATCTGCAGGAAGAGAAAGCTTAGGATAAGCAGCAGGATCGAGGTCTTGAGGTCTGCCGGGTGAAACTTCCTGTGGTGGAGGAAGAGCAGGTATGCAGCGAGAGTTATCGCTGCCCAAGTCTCCTTTGGATCCCATCCCCAGTAAGTCCCCCAAGCTGCTTTTGCCCAGATTGCGCCGAGGATCAGCCCGATCAGGAGAAATCCGATGCCGGTATAGGCGAGATTGTCCATCACCCTCAGCAGCTCCGTATGGTCGCCGGACCTCTTGTACGCGGCGTAGAGCCCGATAATCAGTGAGATGCCAAGCATCCCGTAGGCAAACATATAGGAGATCACATGGGGGACAAAGTAGGGGCTCGCAAGTGCCGCCATCATCGTCTTGGAGTGGATCTGAGGCTTGACGATATTGATGATGATGAAGACTGTCGCCAGTATGGTGCTGAAGGAGAGGATCCACCGATACCTCCATCGGCTGTAGACGAGGATACCAGCGATCAGGACGAAGAAGGAGTAGAGCAGTCTCGTCTCGCCCTGTGTCCGCATCGGCGGACGCCCAAGGCTGACCCACATTCCGGCAATGAAGTAGGTCATGACGAGGAGTGCTGCGGTGGAGAAGAGTAGAGCGAGCGGTCGACGCCTGGTCCAGCCCATACCGGCTCCCACGGCGGAGAGGAGTATCACTGTCACGCCGTACCAGACGAAGTGATCCCAGTGGGTCTGTGACAATAGGTTGAGTATCTGATCCATTACTTATCCGTAGGCGGACTGAATATGAGTAAGATCGCCCCGAGCAGGAGCATCACCAAGCCGATGTAAATGTGCGGCATATAAGGGTCTCTCACCAGCTCCAGCTGAGTCAAGTCGCTCCATCGCCCCTTCCGCTCGTCGTAGCTGAGCTGATAGATGTACCATTCGCCGAGTCGTAGAGGACTATTGACTGAGATCGTTGCCTGACCGGTGCTTCCCTCCCGGGTGTAGTAGGCGACGTCGGAGTAGTACTGCTTCGGCTCGCACTCCGGCATCACGAGGGTCAGATTGTCCTTGAGTGTGAGAGCACGATAGGGGATGAGGTAACTGCCATTGCTGACCCATCCCGAGATAGGCTCGTCTCCCTCTCGTGAGACTATGACGTGTGCCGCCGTCGTCGCACCATCGCTGCCCTACTCGACATAGCGCAGGGTGTCGCCACTCATAACCGGTGCGGCGAGGGGAAGTCGCTCATCTACCGTCACGTGCCACTGACCGAGCAGACCGCTCTGCGGGAGTGGCTGATCGAGGAGCAGCTCAAGGGGTGTGCCGCCTTTCCCCTTTACCGGCCCCTCTGTGCCGTCAAGGAGCATCAGCTTGGGCGGATACTCCTCCATCCGGAAGTCCTTGAGCTCGATCGCTATCGGTAGCTCCACCGGTTCCTGATGCCCATCGATCAGTCCTCTCCACTCAGTGTCGCCCTCGGCAATGGTCATCCGGTAACGCTCTATGGCACTGGAGCTGAGGAGGGCAAAAGTGAGGAAGTAGGCGAGTCCCAGGTGATTGAGTACAAAGGCACCGTCACGGATCGGTCGGCGGAAGTGCCACACGCGGCGCATCGTCACGCAGAGCAAGACAAGTAGCAGGTAGAGGTATGAGGTGACGAAGGGGTAGGAGTGTACCACAGAGGTGGCTCCCATATGATGAAGTACTCCTCCCATCCCGATGGCCATCTCCGGCGGCACCTGCGTCGTCAGTCCTGCCAATAAGGTCACCCCCATAAAGAGGGTGATGCTGCAGATGGTGGCTGCAGGGCTAAAGAGGTATCGGATCGCCTCCGGCACCACTCTCCGCTCCCTGAGACCGGTGCAGATCCCTGCTGTCAATACAAGGATGATGACAGCTCCGATGACGGTCGAGTGGGGGATCATCCCTCCCGGCAGCGGACCGAGGATGCCCTGCCAAAGAAGTGCGATCAGGAGCAATCCGCCTGTGATGACCCAGCCCTCTCTGTAGCCCCATCTCCCGCTCCAGAGGCTGTTTTCCTTACTCATCGCGACGACTTCCCTTTAGGGCAAGAGACGTAGCCATCGGAGAACGTCTCTTCTCAGTGTAGATGATACCCATATTGTCCTTGTGGCAATGGGGCTCACTGATTGGAGGCAGTGTAGATATTGCCCTTAGCCTTGGCCTCTTCGATCCACTTCGGGACGATGGTTTTCTTGAAGTCCTCCTTCTTTTCCCGAAGCTTATTCATATCAAGACCAATGTACTTCTGTGCCTTCTCCTTCGTGCTGATGTCAGGCATTGGTACCTCGCCGGTGAAACCATTTTGCGCCAGTACCTGAGCCAGCTTTACCCGAGCCTGAAGAGCTCTCTCCAATCCACCGCTCAGGATACGCGTCACCTCCTGTGGGGCGTGGAATGACGCACCATGGCTTGCCACCCCGTAATCCCAGCGGAATTGACTCTCCCGGATCAGCTTGAGCACCGGCGCCATCTGGCTCTCCGTCGCTCCCTTTGCCCAGGCAAAGGCTGCCTCTATATGTGCTCTGGAGAGCTCCCTCTCGAGGCTGTTTCGTACCTCAAGTGCTTTCTCCTGCCGGTCGTAGACGTTCTTTAGCAGCTCCTCCTCGCTCTCACGGTGGCAGGTCTGACAGGTACGGTCGATGTGAGCAAGAGGACTCATGATGTGGTGGTTGCTAAACTTTACGCCCCCCTCGCTGATGTACGGCATATGGCAGTCTGCGCAGGAGACTCCTCTCTGAGCATGGATCCCGTGCTGTGCCAGCTCGTAGTCCGGGTGCTGAGCCTTGAGGATGTGCGCCTTGCTCAGCGGATGGATGTAGTCGTAGTAGTCCTGCTAGTCGTAGTAAGCCTCCACCTCCTCAAAGGTCATCCCCTTGTCCCACGGGAAGGTGAGGTAGTTACCGTCCTTCTTGAAGTAGTACTCGACGTGACACTGAGCACAGACGAGAGAGCGCATCTCTTGGTGAGAAGCCTTGGTAATGTCGATCCCGCGACGCTCCATAGCCTCTACGAGTGCCGGGCGGCTGATGTGCAGCTCCATCGTCTCAGCATCGTGGCAGTCGGCGCAGCCGATGGGATTGACTATCTCGCTTCCCCAGTCGGACCAGCGTTTCTGATAAAACTCCTGCAGCCCCACCTGCTGCATCATCCTCGGCACATCCGGACCCTTGCAGGTCCAGCATGTGGCAGGCTGGAGATCCTCCCCGTCCGGAAGTCCCGGGGTACCCGTTCGCAGGGTATTGGTGACGTCCTCGATAGCGTGCATATGCCCTCGCGGGGTGGAGTAGTCGCGGCTGAAGGCGTATCCTGCCCACAGGACGACCATCTCCGGTCGCTCTGCCAGCACATCCACCGCCTTGCTCCCATTGTGTCGGCTCTCAAAGGTCGTGTCTGCGGTCTCCCTCCAGGTGTCGTACTCTCGGGGATAATTGATGCCGTAGACCTCGCTCTTTGCCTCGCCCGGCTCAATGTCGATCTTCTTATTGGCATAGATCGATCGGATCTCTGCGCGTCTCTCTGTCACTGAGGCAGCAAAGAGTCCCAGTAAGAAGACGATCACGAGGACGGCTCCGAAGAGGAGCCAGCCCTGCCAGCTTTTTAGTCGTTTGGGTTTCTGCTCGTTCATAATGCGGATATATGAGATCTGTCTCTTATACACATCTGACGCTGCCGACGAAACCTTATGGGTG
>CAMXXM010000061.1 GCA_947253195.1 uncultured Porphyromonas sp. | reverse complement strand
ACTTCCGTGTCTGGGATGCCGAGCAGAGGGATGACGCCACGCTCGTGCTACGGTACACCTCCGCAGACGGTGAGGAGGGCTTCCCGGGGGAGCTGGAGGTGGAGGTGACCTATTGCCTCACGGAGGATAGCACTCTAGACATACGCTACAGGGCGACTACGACCAAGCCGACGGTAGTCAATCTCACCAACCACTCCTACTTCAATCTCTCCGGCGAGGGCGACCCCTCCGTCCACGACCATATGCTGCGGCTCTTCGGGTCGAAGTACCTCCCGACGGACGACACGGCGATCCCCTTCGGCACCGCTGAGGCGGTGGAGCGGACACCCTTTGACTTCCTCGACTGGCATGAGGTGGGCGAGCGGATCGACAGACAAGAGAAGCAGCTCCTCCAGGCGCATGGCTACGACCATACCTGGGTGCTGGATAAGGAGCCGGGTACCTTCGGACCCTGCGCCATCTGCTTCTCTCCCAAGAGCGGCATCTCCATGGAGGTGCAGACCGACCAGCCCGGCGTGCAGATCTATACCGCCAATTGGCTCACCGGCAATATGAGGGGAAAGGGCGACAGCCGCTACCCCGCCCGCTCAGCGATCTGCTTCGAGACACAGCACTTCCCCGACTCGCCCAATAAGCCCGACTTCCCTTCCACGGTCCTCCGCCCTGGAGACACTTACGAGAGTCGGACCACCTTCGCCTTCTCCACCGTGGAGATAGAGGACGAGGAGCTTTGACCATACGCTTAACTAACACTTTCCACAATAGCTTATGACTAAAACGTACAATCAGACGAAGCCCAATTACTTGGTGCCCTTCATCATCATGGTGGTGCTGATGGCTCTGATCGGCCTGATCACCAACCTCAATCAGCAATTCCAGGCTCCGATGCAGGCCGCCTACCTCATCAAGGGAGGTAGCATGACCAATACGCTGACGACGGCGCTCAATTTCGCCTTCTTCCTCGCCTACTTAGTGATGGGTCCGATCAGTACCCGGTATATCGAGAAGAATGGGTACAAGAAGTCACTCATACTCGGTCTCGGCATCCTGATCATTGGCTTTGCGATCTATATGTGCTCCGCCTGGTGCTTCGACAGCTTTGACCTGCCTCGCTTCTCTGACGCGATCAGTGAGGCGAAGTCCATTGAGGCGCAGGGCAGCATCGCCGCCATGCAGGCGGCTGCAGCTGAGACGGGCAACTTTGTCGTCAATACCGCCAAGTCCGGCGACTTCACCGGCCTTACTTGGCAAGGTCCTGTGACTCTCCCGATCGCCTATTGGATCTTCCTCATCGCCGCCTTTGTCGCCGGTACGGCGCTCACCTACCTCCAGGCGGTGGTCAATCCCTACCTCGTCGCCTGCGACGTCCCCGGCACCACCGGCGTACAGCGTCAGAATATCTCCGGCACCGGAAACTCCCTCATGACCACGCTCGGTCCGCTCTTCGTCGCCTACGTGATCTTTAGCGGCAAGAGTGGACTGGAGGTCAATATCACCTCCCTCTACCTGCCGATCCTCTGCCTCATGATCCTCGTGGCGGCGATCGTCTTTGCCCTCACCCGCATCAATCTCCCCGAGATCGAGGGTGTCTCCTCAGGCGATGAGAAGCTCCCTGAGAGCGTCTGGTCCTTCCGTCAGCTCTCACTCGGGCTGGTGACCCTCTTCTTCTACGTCGGCGTAGAGGTCTGCGTGGGTGCCAATATCGTCCTCTATGCGATGAATGACCTCGCCATGGCCGCTAAGCTCGGTGCCACGCTTGCCTCATTCTACTGGGGTGGTCTGCTTGTCGGTCGCTTCGTCGGCAGCTTCCTCAGCAAGGTGAGCGCCCGCACGCAGCTGATGATCGCCGCCCTCGCTGCGCTGATCCTCGTGATCCTTGCCATGGTGACGGAGAATCCCTACTTCCTCTGCGCCATCGGTCTCTTCCACTCCGTGATGTGGCCCTCCTCCTTCACCCTCGCGCTCAATGGCCTCGGTCGCTACACCTCCAAGGCCTCCGGCATCCTGATGATGGGTTGCTTCGGTGGTGCGCTCCTCCCTGTGATCCAGGGTGCCATGGCTGATGGCATCGGCTGGAATATCTCCTGGATCCTCGTCGCCATCGGTGAGGCATGGATCCTCTTCTACGCCCTCTGGGGGTGCAAGCCCAATAAGACCGACGTCCCTGTCACACGTACTGAAGCCTGAGTCTTTATGAGAAATAGAGAAAAAGTGAGAGCTGCCCTCGAGCAGACCTTCGGCCACACCGATGGTGTGAGCCTCTACTTCGCCCCCGGGCGCATCAATATCATCGGGGAGCACACCGACTACAACGGAGGCTTTGTCTTCCCCGGAGCCGTCGATACCGGCATCATGGCGGCGATCCGTCCCAATGGTACCGACCGCATCAATGCCTACGCCATCGACCTCGACGAGAGGGCTTCCTTCGGTCTCACGGAGGAGGACGCTCCCGAGGAGCAGTGGGCGCGCTACATCTTCGGCCTCAGCCGCGAGATGCAGAAGCTCGGAGTCCCGGTCAGGGGCTTCGACACCGCCTTCTCCGGTGATGTGCCGCTCGGGGCAGGCATGTCCTCCTCCGCTGCCCTCGAGAGCTGCTACGCAAGGGCGCTCAACGAGCTCTTCGGTGACAGCAAGGTGGACGACTTCGACCTCGCCATCGCCGGGCAGATGACCGAGCACCACTATGTGGGCGTCAATTGCGGGATCATGGACCAGTTTGCCAGCGTCTTCGGCAAGGAGGGGCACATCATGCGCCTTGACTGTCGCTCGCTGGAGTACGAGTACTTCCCTTGGGAGCCTGAGGGCTACCGCCTCGTCCTGATCGACACGGTGGTGAAGCACAACCTCGCCTCCGGTGCCTACAACCAGCGACGTGCCTCCTGCGAGCATGTGGTCAAGGCTCTCCGTGAGGCCTACCCCGACCGCAAGATTGAGTACCTCCGCGACGCTGACCTCCACATGCTGGATAGCATCCGGGACAAGGTCTCCGCTGAGGATGCGCTCCGAGCCGAGTACGTGATCGAGGAGATCGACCGCGTGCTGGTGGTCTCCGATGCACTCAAGGCGGGAGACTACCCCACCGTGGGGCGTAAGATGTACCAGACCCACTGGGGTCTCTCGATGAAGTACGAGGTGAGCTGTGAGGAGCTGGACTTCCTCGTCCTCGAGGCGCTCCACAGCGGTGTCACCGGTTCACGTGTCATGGGCGGAGGCTTCGGCGGCTGCACGATCAACATCGTCCGCGAGGAGCTCTACGACAGCTTTGTCGCCCACGCCACCAAGGCGTATGAGGAGAAGTTTGGCCACGCACCCAAGGTCTATCCCGTCATCATCGGTGACGGCGCCCGCCGCTTAGAGTAAGGTCGGCGAGTCGATCATTCGTTCAAGGAGAGAGTCCTACCCGGGCTCTCTCTCTTTTTTTGCCCCCAAAAAAGGAGCCGGGGATCGTTATGTGAGAGGAAATCAGTATCTTTGCATGCTTTTCTTATGGAAAAGGCCTATCAAGGTGTGATGGGAAATTAGGAAGAGCTAATTTTGAGTAACACAACTAATAAGCAAGTATGAAGACGTACAGTCTCAGTGCCACTCTCCGCAAGGAGGTGGGCAAGAAGGCGACCCGCGACCAGCGTCGCCAGGGTCTGATCCCCGTAGAGATCTATGGTGGTGAGAAGAATCAGAGCCTCCTCGTATCCAAGAAGGATGTGCGCAACCTGATCTACTCCCCCGATGTGCACACGGTCGAGCTCTCTGTAGAGGGTGGCGACAAGGTGATGTGCATCGTGCAGGACCTGCAGTTCCACCCCGTCACCGACGAGGTGCTGCACATTGACCTCCTCCAGATCTCTGAGGATAAGCCTATCGTGGTCAATATGCCCATCGTCCTCGATGGATTTGCCAAGGGTGTCCGTGCCGGTGGTACGCTGATCACTCGTATGCGCTACCTCAAGGTCAAGGGTCTCTATAAGAACATCCCCGATCGTCTCCACATCGACATCACCAATATGGGTGTCGACCAGCCGATCCAGGTACGTAGTCTGAGCTTCGACAACCTCGAGCTGCTCAACGCCGGCAACGCCGTCGTCGCCACCATCAAGTCCTCCCGTGAGATGGCCGCCATGGCTGCTCAGATGGAGGCTGAGGAGGAGGCTGCAGCACCTGCTGCTCCCGAGGCTCCGGCCGAGGAGGCTGCTGAGGACTCCGCAGAGTAAGCTACCTACGCCCCTCACTCCCGCACTTGACTTGCAGGAGCCGACGGGTAGTATGATCCAAGGAGAGTCACCCCGTGCCGGCATGGTAGGGATGGCTCTCCATTTTTTATGGCAAAGAAGAGTAAATACCTCGAGGTGGGAGAGATCCTCGTCAGTCCGGAGGTCATCACCGAGTACTTCGCGTGTGACCTCGAGGTCTGCCGGGGCGCCTGCTGCGTGGAGGGCGTGGAAGGCGCTCCCGTCGCGGAGGAGGAGAGAGAGCTCCTCCTGGAGGCACTACCCCGGGTGATCGACACCATCCCGCCCGCCAATGTCGACTATATGACGGCCCATGGTGTGCTCTACAGCCCTGCCCCGGGAGCTTGGGCGACGATGATCGTCGACGGCGGACGGTGCGTCTTTACCTGCAATAAGGAGGGCGAGTGTTGCCGCTGTGCCTTTGAGAAGTGCTTCACCGAGGGGTCGCAGTCGCTCTTCTACAAGCCGATCTCCTGCCATCTCTACCCCGTGCGCATCCGGCGGACCGATGCCGGGCGGACGATCCTCTACTACGACGTCTGGTCGCCACTCTGCGATGCGGCGGTGGCTCGGGGACGACGAGAGGGGATCCGGATCTACCGCTTCGTCCGCTCCGCACTGGTGCGCGCCTACGGAGCCGAGTGGTACAGCCGGCTGGAGGAGGTGGCAGATCATTATCTATCAAGTCATGAGTGAGTCAAGCAAATACCTGATCGTGGGGATCGGCAATCCCGGTCCCGAGTACCGTGATACGCGACACAACGCCGGCTTCCGCGTCCTCAGTGCGCTGGCGGAGGAGGGGGGTGTCGCCTTTGAGGACAAGCGCTACGGCATGGTTGCCCAGATGAGGGTCAAGAATAAGATCCTCATCCTCCTCAAGCCCTCCACCTACGTCAATCTCAGCGGTGATGCCGTCCGCTACTGGATGAAGAAGGAGAATATCCCGCAGGAGAACCTCTTCGTCGTCGTCGATGACCTGAATATCCCCTTTGGCGAATTTCGCATCCGCGCTCAGGGTAGCTCCGGCGGGCATAACGGTCTGAAGCACATCGAGGCAACGCTGGGGAGTGCGAAGTACGCCCGTCTCCGATTTGGCATCGGCTCCCACTACGCCAAGGGGGGGCAGATCGACTATGTCCTCGGCTCCTTTGACGAAGAGGAGGAGGCTCAGTGGCCCAACCTCGCCATCCTCGCCGCCGAGGTGATCCGCAGCTTTGCCCTGCAGGGCATCGAGCGGACGATGAATGTCTACAACGCCCGCACCAAGGACGAGACGCACAAGAAGAGCCATCATCACTAAGAGAGAAAAAATTGACCCATGGAAGACCTACGTATGGACCGCTGGCTCTGGGGTGCCCGAGTCTTCAAGACCCGCTCCATAGCCGCCAAGGCGTGCAAGATCAATCGTGTCACCCGCGATGGCGTCTCCCTCAAGCCCGCCTCCAAGGTGAGGGTGGGCGATCGCATCGAGGTGAAGAAGCCGCCGATGACCTTCTCCTTCGAGGTGGTGGGGCTCCCCAAGGCTCGCGTGGGAGCCAAGCTGGTGCCCGAGTATCTCAAGAACGTCACCCCAAGGAGCGAGTACGAGATCCTCGAGACCATGCAGGCCGCTTATCGCCAGGGGCGGGCGCGCGGCACCGGTCGCCCGACGAAGAAGGAGCGGCGCGATCTCGAGCAATTCATGGACCCAACGCAGTACATCCCCGACTGGCTCGATGACGACGATCCCGAGCTGCGAGAGGATGCTGCAGAGGAAGAGGCGGACGACCTCGACCAGCTGGAGCGCGATGAGCAGGAGATGCTCGACGACCTCGGCTTCTGGGACGACTGACAGCGTCTCTTCGGACGGCTGTCCTAAGTCCCTCTCTGATAATGGCTTGGGGAGTCCCTCACTAATACTGGTAATAGATTTTTCTCTGATAGGGGGAAGTATATCGCCCCTCCCCTGAGACACGCTATCTTGTCCGACGATTCGGACAAGTCGGATGGTGCGAAAGGCGAAAGACCAGCGGGTGAGCCGGACGGGACGCAGTGCACCCCGTAGGGGTACCTGTCCCTTAGCTGTAACCCGGGCCATTCGAGGCTATGGCTCTTCGATCTTGGGCGAAACAGCCGACTACCCCACCCCTATCGGAGGGTTTTATTAACTTTGTGGCAGAAGGGTGGGTTGGACCACTCGTATCAGTCTATGTGCAGACCTCGGTATCTATTGTTTCTCATTCTCTTGGCGCTCGCCGGTTGCGTCGGGTCTGTGGAGCGTTTGCCGGATCCGGTTCCCCCCAAGCGCGTGGTGCTGGTCGTACTGGCAGGGGACAACAACCTTGCGGAGGAGGTGAGTTGGCGCTTGGATGCCCTCATGCAGGGCTGGACGCCCATGATGGGTCCTCTCTTCGTACTCGAGGATCGACCATCAATCAACGCCCCACGGCTCCTTCGCCTCGTCTGTGATGACACAGACGGAAAGCACTACCGCACGCTCGCCTCCTATCCATACCTGACCGACACCACCTCAGAGGAACTATGGCGGACCGTTCTTGCCGACGTGATGCGACAGTCTCATCCCGCAGCCCATATGAGTATAGTGCTCTTTAGTCACGGCACCGGCTGGCTTCCTGAGGGAATGCTTGCCGAGCCGCGCGGGCTGCTCTCTGACAACGGACGGGAGATGAGTCCGGAGCTACTGGGAGAGATCCTGCCGGCGGACCGGGTCGATTATCTTCTCTTTGATATGTGCTTTACTGCTGGTGTGGAGGTTGCCTATGCCCTTCGGGAGCGTGTTCCTCTCCTGCTTGTCTCATCGGCAGAGATGGTGAGTCCCGCCCTCTCCGGATCCTCCAAGGATCGCTCGTTCCACGAGTTTCCCTCCAATCGGGGAGCAGCCGGGCGCATCGTGGCTCCTGTCACTCTCTCCGGTCACGAGTTGCGCCACACCTTCCGCTCATTGCGGTATACCGAGAAGCAGATCCCGACGTTGCGGATCTACTACAAGGGTAAGATCTATCGCAAGGAGCTGGACCTGACACGATTCTTTAGGGATCAGGGACTCAAGCCTGATGAGACCCCTGTCCAGGACTATAAGATCGTGGTTGTAATAAATAAGGATGATATCCTTATTTATCTCTCAGGAGGCAGTCGCGTGGTTGACTGGCAGGATGGCGGCTCTATTACGGGCAGTCTTTAGGTCCGTACTCAAGTGTGAGCGGATCGGTTATGTGTGACAGGCATACACCATCATATGAGGATTCGTTACGGCTCTGCACGTTGGGTTGCTCTTCTTTAGGTCTGCTTAGTGGCAGTTGCCTGAGATCCTCGCTTTTACTGAATATTTTTGTTGTTATTTTTTGTTTCACCATTTCTAACTAACCAATCAAGATGAAAAG
>CAMXXM010000060.1 GCA_947253195.1 uncultured Porphyromonas sp. | reverse complement strand
ATAGGGTCTCCAAGGTCACCAAGGGTGGACGGACGTTCTCCCTCGCTGCCATCGTTGTGGTAGGTGATGGTAAGGGTGTCATCGGCTACGGTCTCGGCCGCTCCAACGACACCTCCACCGCTATCACCAAGGGTACCGATGCTGCTAAGAAAAACCTCATCCAGGTGCCGGTCTTCAAGGGGACCATCCCTCACGAGGTGAGTGCCCGCTTTGCCGGTGCTGAGGTGCTCCTCCGCCCCGCATCTGAGGGTACCGGAGTGGTTGCCGGTGGTGCCATGCGTGCCGTACTTGACATGGTCGGAGTGACCGACGTCCTCTGCAAGAGCAACGGCTCATCCAACGCCCACAACGTCGTCAAGGCCACCATCCTCGCCCTCTCCAAGCTGAGCAGCCCCCTGGATATCGCCCGTACCCGTGGTATCTCCGTCGAGAAGGTATTCAAGGGCTGATCTGAGAGCGAGATGTCTCTCGAGTACGATTATTACAAAGGAATAATAAGACGATGAAAATCAAGCAAACACGTAGTCGCATCCGCACTACCAAGGCGCAGAAGGACGCTCTTAACGCTCTGGGTCTCCGTAAGCTCAATCGCATCATCGACGTCGAGGATACGCCCGTTAATAGGGGCAATCTTCGCATCGTCCGTCACCTCATCGAGGTGGTGGAGGAGTGATCCGGTAGCTTTACGCGGAGAGGATCCCTTTACTCTCTCCCTCACACGTGCTCCCCACCGCGGGACGCCGGGGGCATAAGGAGTAGGGCGTAGCTCTCCACGATAGCGACACGTCTTTTAATCGATATATAAGTATTACAACATAAGTCATGGATTTATCATCCCTAAAACCGGCTGCCGGAGCCACTAAGGCTCGCAAGCGCGTAGGCCGTGGTACCGGATCCGGTCTTGGAAACACCTCTACCCGTGGTACGAAGGGTGCTAAGAGCCGCTCAGGCTACTCTAAGAAGTTTGGCTTCGAGGGTGGGCAGAATCCTCTGCAGCGTCGTCTGCCGAAGGTGGGATTCAACTCTCCCAACCGTCGCGAGTATGCCATCATCAGCCTGAGTGACCTCGCTCAGCTCGCCGAGCAGGCGGGTCTCACAGAGATCACCCCGGAGGAGCTCAAGGCTGCCGGTCTCATCAAGAAGTCAGCCACCGCTCCCGTTAAGATCCTTGCCAATGGTGAGCTGAGCCGGAAGCTTACCGTCCGTGCACATGCATTCTCAGCTACTGCCAAGGAGGCCATCGAGAAGGCCGGCGGTGTGGCTGAGGTGCTGTCCTGATCTTTTGCTCCTCACATTTCACCCTAAGACACTTATCCCATGAAGTTTGTAGAGACGATAAGAAACATCTGGAAGATTGATGACCTGCGTCAGCGTATCCTGACGACACTGTGGCTCATCGTCCTCTATCGTCTTGGCACCACCATCGTCCTCCCCGGTATCGATCCGTCGACGCTTACGGCGCTGCACGATCAGACACGCGGCGGACTGATGGCGCTGTTGGACATGTTCTCAGGTGGTGCGTTTAGCAATGCATCTGTCTTCGGACTCGGTATCATGCCGTACATCTCTGCCTCTATCGTCGTCCAGCTTATGGCGATGGTAGTGCCCAGCATCCAGAAGATGCAGCGCGAGGGTGAGAGTGGTCGGCGTAAGCTGGGAGAGTGGACGCGATACCTTACCATCATCATCCTGCTGATCCAGGGTCCGGTCTACCTGATCAACCTGCGTAATCAGCTCGCCACCGTCGGTGTGGCTATGCCGTCGACTTTCTGGTTTTTCTTCCGGAGTACGGTCTATATGGCTGCCGGCTCGATGATGACCCTCTGGCTCGGTGAGCGCATCACGGAGCGTGGTGTAGGTAATGGTGTCTCCTTTATCATCCTCGTGGGTATCCTCGCACGATTCCCCTCTGCCATTGTGAGCGAGTTTGTACTTCGCTTCAATGTCACCGGAGGTCTCTTCGTCTTTATCCTCGAGCTCCTTCTCCTCCTGATCGTGATCATCGGTGCCATCCTGCTGGTGCAGGGGACACGCCGTATCCCGGTGCAGTATGCCAAGAGGACCGTCGGCAACCGTATGTACGGTGGCGCTCGTCAGTATATCCCGCTGAAGATCAATGCCGCCAACGTGATGCCGATCATCTTCGCTCAGGCGATCATGTTTATCCCGCTTACCTTCATCGGCTACGGGAATAACATCTCGTCCTTCTGGCAGCAGTTTATGCAGGGCTCAGGCTTCTGGTACAATTTCATCTTTGCCCTCCTGATCATCGTCTTCACCTACTTCTATACCGCAGTGACGATCAACCCCGGTCAGATCTCTGACGACCTCAAGCGGTCCAATGGGTTTATCCCCGGTATCAAGCCCGGCAAGGCGACCAAGGAGTATATCGATGACGTGATGAGTAAGATCACCCTCCCGGGTGCCATCTTCCTCGCCATCGTGGCCATCCTTCCAGCCTTTGCCCGCCTGATGGGTATTGACGCACAGTTCTCGCAGTTCTTCGGCGGCACCTCTCTGATCATTATGGTCGGCGTGGTCCTCGACACTCTGCAGCAGGTGGAGGGTATGCTCCTGCAGCACCACTATGACGGACTTCTTGAGGGCACTCATATCAAGGGTCGTAACGGCAATATGTACCACTGATCTCAAAGAGATAGAAAATCCACTAACCCCTGACGCTGATGATTCGTCGCAATCACATTATCCTCAAGACGCGAGAGGAGATCGATAAGCTCTATCTCGCCAATCAACTCAACAGCCGCACCATCGCGGAGGTGGCTAAGCACATCCGACCGGGCGTCAGCACGGCGGATCTGGATAAGGTGGCGCACGACTTCATCATCAGTCACGGTGGCTACCCGGCCTGTCTTGGATATGAGGGCTTCCCGGGAAGCATCTGTGCCTCGGTCAATGAGATCGTCGTACACGGCATCCCCAGTCCCGACATCATCCTCAAGGAGGGCGACATCATCACGGTGGACCTCTGTACGGAGCTTGGCGGCTTCATCGGCGATAGTGCCTTCACCTTCCCCGTCGGAGAGATTGACCCCAAGGTGGCTGATCTGCTCAATACGACCAAGGAGGCACTCTACCTCGGCATCGACCAGGTAGCGGTGGGCAAGCATATCGGAGACATCGGCGAGGCGGTGCAGAAGCACTGCGAGGCGAAGTTTTACGGTGTGGTCCGGGAGTTCGTCGGCCACGGCATCGGTCGCGGCATGCATGAGGATCCCAATGTGCCTAACTATGGCCACCGTGGGACCGGACCGATGATCGAGGAGGGTCTCTGCATATGCATTGAGCCCATGATCACCCTCGGTAGCAAGAATGTCTTCATCAGCAACGATGGCTGGACGGTCCGCACCAAGGATCGTAAGCCGGCCGCACACTTCGAGCACTGCATGGCGGTGGTCGACGGACGTGCCAAGCTGATGAGCACCTTTGACTACATCTACGAGGTGATCGGCAGGGAGACCTTCTGAGCCGGGGACTTGCAGGGGTTGTGAGGATTTCTTATCATCGAGAGATACATTTTATAATACATCAAGGAGAAAGCATAATGGCAAAAGAACCGGCAATAGAGCAAGATGGTGTCATCGTAGAGGCTCTGTCCAACGCTATGTTTAAGGTAGAGCTGGACAATGGGCACGAGCTCACCGCACACATTTCCGGCAAGATGCGCCTGCACTACATCCGCATCCTCCCGGGCGATCGTGTGAAGGTGGAGATGTCCCCCTACGATCTCACCAAGGGTCGTATCGTCTACCGGTACAAGTAAGTCTCTAATTGTGAGTAGGCGATTTTGACCTATATGTAGCTCCGGAGGCTTGGAGACGACCCCGAGCGGGTCAGTCCGGGCATCAAACTATTTCCAACACTAAACATTGGCGGGGACAAGGGTTGCCGCCTCGAGACTATAGCAGAGAAAGAGATGAAAGTCAAAGTTTCTATCAAGAAGCGTGACGACGACTGCAAGTTTGTACGTCGCAAGGGACGCCTCTACGTCATCAACAAGAAGAACCCTAAGTTTAAGATGCGTCAGAAGTAATCCCTTGGAGACGCACTCGAGAGAGTGTGATCCCCGTGGATTATAAGGACGAGTATCTTGAGCAGATGGTATCTTAGTCTACTAAGACACATCCAATCATTTACGTTTTTATAATATATGGCTATAAGAATAGTAGGTGTAGACTTACCGCAAGACAAGCAGGGACAGATCGCACTGACCTACATCTATGGCATTGGCCGCAGCGCAGCTCGCACCATCCTCGATAAGACGGAGGTGCCGCGCGAGACCAAGGTCCAGGACTGGACAGACGATCAGGCTGCCGCTATCCGTGAGTACATCACTGCCAATTACAAGGTCGAGGGAGACCTCCGCAGTATGCAGCAGATGGACATCAAGCGCCTCATGGATATCGGGTCATACCGCGGTATCAGACACCGTAATGGTCTTCCCGTACGTGGACAGAAGACCAAGAACAATGCTCGTACCCGCAAGGGACGCAGGAAGACGGTCGCTAATAAGAAGAAGGCGACCAAGTAACACGGTCATCTATAGTTTATGGCAAAGAATCAAACAGCCAAGAAGAGGAAGGTCCAGGTCGATGCCATCGGTCAGGCTCACATCCACTCTTCTTTCAACAACATCATTATCACCCTCACCAACAATCAGGGTCAGGCTATCAGCCAGTCCTCTGCCGGTAAGATGGGCTTCCGGAGCTCTAAGAAGAACACCCCCTACGCCGCTCAGATGGCTGCCGAGGATGCTTCCAAGAAGGCTCACGATGCCGGTCTCCGCAAGGTGACGGTCTACGTACAGGGTCCCGGTAACGGCCGCGAGAGTGCCATCCGCACGATCAACAACGCCGGTATCGAGGTGATGGAGATCATCGACGTGACGCCTATGCCTCACAACGGCTGCCGTCCTCCCAAGCGTCGTAAACCCTGATGATGAGATCTGAGAGCGATCGATGACCTCGTGTCATCGTCTCAGGTGTCCCCTCATAGATAAGTGACGGCATAGTGTAGATAAGAGAAATGCCCCTGTAGGAGTCGCGCACCTTACCCTCCGGTAAGCCGGTGCCTCTGCCGCTCTGGCGGAGTGATAGATACAGGGACGACGCGCAGCACTGTGCCGGTCCCTTGGAGGATCCCACCGATCGATCTCATATAATCCACACACAATAGTTATAGATAAGTCATGGCAAGATATACAGGTCCTAAAGCTAAGGTCAATCGCAAGTTTGGCGAGCCTGTCTTTGGCAATGTCAAGAGCAAGAAGACAACACCTCCCGGAGAGCACGGAAACTCCCGTCGCCGTAGGGCATCCGAGTATGGTAATCAGCTGCGCGAGAAACAGAAGGCAAAGTACACCTATGGAGTGCTGGAGCGTCAGTTCCGCAACTACTACAAGAAGGCGTCCAGTATGCCCGGTGTACGTGGTGAGATCCTTCTCCAGTTACTGGAGCAGCGTCTCGACAATGTAGTATTCCGTCTTGGTCTCGCTAAGTCTCGTGCTGCAGCTCGTCAGCTCGTCAACCACCGTCACATCGTCGTAGACGGTAAGGTGGTCGACATCCCCTCCTACTCCGTACAGCCCGGTCAGGTCGTAGGCGTACGTGAGAGAGACAAGAATCTTGAGATCATCCGCGAGGCGGTACAGAGTCTGGCTCACAACCAGTACTCTTGGCTCGCCTGGGATGGTGCGGCACAGGCAGGTACCTTCCTCCACGTGCCCGAGCGCGCTGATATTCCTGAGAATATCGTAGAGCAGTCTATCATCGAGCTGTACTCTAAGTAATAATTGATCCTTTCCGACTTTCGAGTCATTTAATAGCAGTGATATGGCTTTACTAGTATTCCAAAAACCAGACAAGCTGGTCTTCACGGAGTCGACACCCACACATGGGAGAGCAGACTTCAAGCCATTGGAGCCCGGATACGGTCTTACCATTGGTAATGCTCTGCGTCGTATTCTCCTCTCCTCGCCCGTGGGCTTTGCCATCAATTCCATCAAGATCTCCGGTGTGGCTCATGAGTTTGCCACCGTACCCGGGGTTGTTGAGGATGTGACAAATATCATTCTTAATCTCAAGAAGGTCCGCTTCAAGCAGACCATCCAGGGTGAGGACGATGAGCAGGTGACGATCAAGGTCAGTGGAAAGGATAAGAAGCAATTGACAGCAGGCGACATCGCCCCGCTATCCAATTTCGAGGTACTCAATAAGTCGCAGGTCATATGCCACCTCGACAAGTCAGCCTCCTTTGACCTCACGCTCTTCATTGATAAGGGTCGCGGATGGGTCTCCTCTGACGATATTGCCGAGTCCTTTGATGACCCGGAGCGTATCGCCATTGATGCGATCTACACCCCGATCCTCAATGTCAAGATGAGCGTCGAGAATACCCGTGTGGGTCAGAAGACTGACTACGACCGCCTGATCCTTGACATTGACACCGATGGCTCGGTGTCGCCCAAGCAGGCGCTCGTGGATGCGGCTGATGTCCTGATCTCTCATCTCCGACTTTTCCACGATGAGACGATCGAGTACGATCTGGAGACCGAGGAGGGTAGCGATACCTTCGACGAGGCCACCATGCGTCTCCGTCAGCTCCTGAAGACAAAGCTCTCTGAGGACATGCTGTCCGTCAGAGCGCTCAATTGTCTTCGTGCTGCCGGCATTGATACGCTGGGGGACTTGGTCGCCTTCTCGGAGGGCGAGCTGCTTAAGATCCGAAACTTCGGCAAGAAGTCTCTCAATGAGGTCTACGCACTCCTCGATGAGCTCAAGCTCACCTTCGATATGGATGTCGCCAAATACAAACTTGATAAAGACTAAGTAGCATAATGAGACATAATAAGAAATTCAATCATCTCTCCCGCACCAGCAGTCACCGCAAGGCTTTGCTCTCCAATATGTCTGCCTCGCTGATTATGGAGAAGAGGATTGTCACCACCCTCGCTAAGGCCAAGGCACTCCGTATGCACGTAGAGCCGATGATCACCCGCAGCAAGGAGGACAATCTCAATAATCGCCGTATGGCATTCCGTGACCTCCAGAATAAGGAGGCTGTCACTGAGCTCTTCACGGTGATTGCACCCAAGGTGGCTGACCGTCCCGGTGGCTACACCCGCATCATCAAGCTGGGTCGTCGTCGTGGTGATGACACCATGACCTGCTTCATCGAGCTGGTGGACTTCAATGAGGTCTACACTCAGGAGGGCAAGACCAAGACCAAGGCTACGGAGGAGAAGGCCGCTAAGAAGACCCGTCGCTCTCGTCGCAAGAAGAGCGAGGAGACCGCTGAGGCTGCTCCCGTAGAGGAGGTTACGGAAGAGAAAGCCGCTAAGAAGACCCGCCAGTCTCGTCACAAGAAGAGTGAGGAGACCGCTGAGGCTGCTCCCGTAGAGGAGACCAAGGTCGAGACCACCGCCGAGGAGGAGACCAAGTAAGGTCACTTCTATATATAAAGTCAGAGGAGACGTACCCCGCTGAGGAGTACGCCTCCTTTTTTGTACTCCATTACGTGGAAAATGGGTAACTTGCCATCGTATGTAATGATAAGACCATATCCAACTATTTCTAAAAAAATACCATGACCTACGATATCGCAGTCATCGGCGGTGGTCCC
>CAMXXM010000059.1 GCA_947253195.1 uncultured Porphyromonas sp. | reverse complement strand
TGACAGAGATGACGCATTTGAATGACTTCTGTAAGGCTCAAATGCGTCACCCCTGTGCTCAAGGGTGAGCAGGCTCTCGCCGGATGATCCTTTTGCTCGTCCTTACTTCGTCAGTATCTCGATGTCGCCCTTGCCGTCGCGGGTGATGTTGCGGCGGTCGGTGCAGCGGATGGTGATGTCGGAGGAGAGATCGGCATCGAGGGTACCGCCCTTCACCGTGAGCTCCTTACCATCCACCTCACCGCCTGAGGAGGCCGAGATGCTGACGGTGTCACCGGTGCCGGAGAGGGTGATGTCACCCCCGGTGCCAACGTGTATGTCTGCAAGGTGGAAGGAACCGCTGTACTCGATCTCGCCGCCGGTGGTGGACTTGAGCTTCAGCGTCCTCTGATTGCCGGAGAGGTAGAGCTCAGCCCCGGTGGCGGCGGTGGCGATCACTTCCCGGGCATCGCCGGTGAAGGTTAGCTCGCCGCCGGTGAAGCACTTCAGCTCCAGCCGAGCGATCTTAGTGGGGCGGTAGTTCTTGTCAATATGCAGCTCAGCGCCGGTCTCCGCCTTCAGGGCGGTGAGGCTATTGAGATCGGTGAGGGTGACGACTGCAAGATAGATATGGTTGCCGTCTTTGATGGTCCCAAAGGAGGGCTTCATCGAGATCCGGAGCGACTTCTCCGAGGCGTCGGTGGAGCACTTGACCTTGTCGAGGTTGTCGACGTAGAGGTCCACCTTATTCTCCGTGCCGGGACGAAGCACCACCTCGAAGCCTGAGGAGGCGGATATGTCGGTGGGACAGTAGTCGAGGGTGATGGTCTTGTCCGGCAGCTGGTCGGGCTTCTGAGCCTCTGCAGTGGCCAGTCCGGCGAGCAGGGCGAGGGAGGCAAATAGGTATCTGAGGGTATGCATAGTGTTTGGTATGTAATAAAAGGGTTATCTGGGCAGTGTACCGGTGAGGTAGTAGGTGAGGTTGATCGAGCGGAGGAGGCGTGTGTAGACGCTCTGGAGGTACTGCGACTTAGCTCCGATGAGCTTATTCTTGGACTGCTCCCACTCGTAGGCGGTGATGCGGCCGGCATTATACTCCTTCTCAGTCATGTCGAGGGACTCCTGCGCCACCTCGACATTGTCCTTGGAGAGGTGGTAGGACTCCTCCGCCTTGCGGAGATCGGCGGTCGCGAGGGTGATATTTCGCTGCTCGTCAAACTGCTGCCGGATGAGCTGTCCGAGGGCGCTCTCCCGCTGCAGCTCTGCCTGACGGACGGAGGCGCGGACCTGACCGCGATTGAAGATCGGGATAGAGAGCGAGAGACCGATGGTGTACTGACCATTTGACCTGAGCTGGTCGCCGAAGGACTTATTGGGGATCTCGTCACCAAAGTAGTGGAAGTAGCCATTGGAGTAGCCGCCGGAGAGGCTTAGGCGGGGCATATAGCCTGCCCGGGCGCGCTTGACGTCGTAGGAGGAGAGGTCGTACCTCAGCTGAGCGAGGCGGAGGGAGGGATTGGTCCACTCCGGGGCGGTGTGGTAGGGCGACTCGCTCTCCAGTCGGGCGATGACGCTCTCGGGATCCTCTCTCGGGACGGTGAAGGTCTCGCCCTCCTCCGTGATGCCCATATCGAGTCGGAGGACGCGCATGGCACGGTCGAGGTCGGACTTTGCCTCATTGAGCGCCAGGCGATCCTGACCCACCTGGGTGCGCATCTTGAGCTGCTCCGAGGGAGCGAGCTTGCCCGCTGCCACCTGAGCATCGACCCGCTTCTGCTGCATGAGTGAGAGGGAGAGATTCTCCTCCGCCACCTCGACGATCTGCTGAGCGAGGAGGACGCCAACGTAGCCGGAGGCGACGGTGAGGGCGATCCGGTCCTCCACCTCGTCGAGGATGTAGTCCTTGCTCTCGAGCGCCTCTTGGCTGCTCTTGAGCGCCCACCAGCGGGCTCCGCCCTCAAAGAGGGAGAGCGATGTGGAGACATTGACCCCGGTGGAAGAGCCGTTATTCTTCCTCAGTACCTTGTCGTGTCCCTGAGTGTAGCCAAAGGAGAAGTTTTGCCCCACGCCGGCATTGAGGTCGGGGAAGAAGGCCATCTTAGCCGACTCCTCCTGCACCTCGAGCTGCTCCATCTGCACCCGGGCAGGGATCAGGTCGGGGCTGTGCCTCTGTGCGTAGGTGATGCACTGCGAGAGGGTCATCTCGCCGCTGAGGGTAGGCTCCGCCTCCGGCACCTGCGCCGTAGCCGTGAGGGCGAGGAGCGGAAGAAGAAGGGTGGGGATGAAAAGTCTATGAGCGATCATGGCGGGTTACTTCTTCTTCATAAGATTACCGCGGAGGGTCTCGTCGCCGGTGAGCCCGGAGAGTACCTCCACCTTGATGCCGTCGGAGAGACCGAGGGTCACCTCCTTCTTCTCATACTCCCCTTTGCTGCCCTTGACGAAGACGAAGCTCTTGTCGCCCTCGTAGGTGACGGTCGCCTCGGGGATGGTGAGGACACCGGTCTTGTGCGCCATCTCTACCTCGGCATTGCTGGAGAAACCAGCCTTGAGTGCCGAGAGGTCGTCGCCCGAGATCGCCGCCTTCACCTCGAAGAGGATCGTCCCGCCGGTGTCCTTGCCCTTGGGGGAGACGTACTCCACGACGGCGTGGTAGGTCTTGTCCTTGAGCGCCCCGACGTGGATCGTGACGGGGGAGCCGACGGTGACGTTATTGACGTCGCTCTCATTGACATTACCGATGAAGAGGAGGTCGGTGAGGTCGGCGATGCTGACGACGGTGGTACCCTCGCTGAAGTTATTCGCCATCGTGACGCGTGAGCCGACCTTGACCGGCTGCTCGAGGATCGTCCCGGTGACGGTAGCAAAGACGAGGGTGTTATTCCGCTTGGAGGTGGAGGCGGAGGAGCCGGTGCGGGTGATGTCGAGCTGCTCGACGGCGGAGCTGTACTCGATCTTGGCGCGGCGGTAGTTGGCAAGCGAGGTCTCGTAGGCCTCCTTAGCGAGGATCTTTTGGTCGTAGAGGGACTTGTCGCGGTTGTAGACCTCCTCGGTGCGCTTCAGGTCGACGCGAGCGGCATCGACGCGAGCGGCGGCACTCTGGACCATAGCGACGTCGGGGACCATCTGGATCTTGGCGATCAGCTCGCCCTCCTGGACGAAGTCACCGGGGAGGTGATTGAGCTCAGCGATGATGCCGTTCATATTGGGCTTCACGAGGATCTCATCGCGCGGCTCGATGGAGCCGGTGAGTACGGTCGACTTGACGATCGAGTCATTGGCGGTCGGGGTGACCTCCTCGTAGAGCTCCTTCGTCTTACCCTGCGACTTGACGATCGCGGTGGCGATGATGCCGATGACGGCGAGGCCGATGACGACCCAGAGGAGGATCTTGGGCCACTTCTTCGCACGCTTCTTCTGCACCGGGACGGTGCCGGACTGTGATGGATCTTGGATCATAATGGAGATATGATTGGTAGTTATTGTTTTTGTCTATCAGGAAAAGGGGATTACTCGTCCCGTATGGCGTCGATCGCCTTGATGTCGAGAGCCTTCTGCACCGGCAGCAGTCCGGCAAAGGCACCCGCAAGGATCATGATGATGAGGGAGAAGAGGAGGATCCCCGGCGTCGGATAGGGTCGTAGGATGAAGTCGCTGAGCTTACCGCCACTCTCTGCGAGGGCACCGATGCCGAGGAGAAGGAGCAGTCCGACGAGCAGCCCGAGGAGCCCGGCGACGAGGATCATCGCCATCGACTCGAGCATAAACTGGACCACAATGTCGATCGGCTTGGCTCCGAGGGCGCGGCGGACACCGATCTCCCGCTGCCGCTCCTTGACGGTCACGAGGAGGATGTTGCTGACCGAGATGACGCCGGTGAGGAGGGTGCCGAGACCGATGATCCATACGAGGGCATTCAGGAGGTTGGCCATCAGGTCAAAGATGCGGAGCTGTGACTCGACGTCCACCATACCGAGCGCGCCGGTGTCAGTCGGATCCACGTGGTGGACGCGGGCGATGTAACCACTCAGCTCGCTCCGGAGGTCATCGGCTGAGCTGCCCTCCTTAAGCAGTCCGGAGATCATCACCTCCCGGTCTAGATTGCCACCGACGGCAAAGTCTATCGGCACCTCGACACACCACTTGGCATTATATCCAAGATTGAAGTTGTCGGTCATAGTCTCGATAACCCCAACGATACGGAAGGCAATCCCTCCGACGGAGAGGTACTTCCCTACTGCGTCCTCCGGCTTATCAAAGAAGTTCTCTGTCGTCCTCAGTCCCATGACACAGACCGGGTCACCCCGCTTGATTTCCTCGCGAGTCATATAGCGCCCGTAAGTGACGATCACCGGGCGGATGTCGTAGGGGTACTCGGGGGTGACGCCGACGACAAAGTCCTTTGCCGATTTGCCGTTGGCGGTGATCTGGGAGTCTGACCACATGTTTTCCTTATTGAAGCCGAGGAAGCAGCCTGCCTTATTGAGACTCTTGGCATGGTCGCTCATCCAGAGGTAGTCCCGGTAGGTGAGCTCGATGTAGCGGTTGGCCTTATAACCCCGGTAAGGCTTGGTCGTACGACTCCCAAAGACTGCGACCATACGCTTGGAGAGGGTGGAGAAACCCTCGTTGATGCTGTTACCGATGCCGGTGCCCAGCCCGTCGAGGAGGACGAAGAAAAACATCCCGAAGAAGACCCCCAGTGACGTGACGAGGGTGCGGCGGCGGTTGCGTCTCAGCGAGTAGAAGACCTCGCTCCAGAGCTCTGTGGAGAATAGCTTACTCATAGTCTTACTTATCTCTCATGGCGATGACGGCAGGGACGTGGAGGGCGTGGCGTGCCGGGCGGATGCCGGCGATGATGCCGACGATCACCAACACGATCAGCGCTCCTATGGCAATGCTGAGGTTGACACTCGGGTCGCTGACGATGTGGTAGTAAGCCGCCTCGGCACCATTTCCATTACTTATCTCCTGGATCGCCCAGCTGTCGTGCTCGGCAGAGTAGCCGATGAGCCGGACAATGCCGGCGCCGAGGAGCAGCCCGACGAGACCGGAGACGACGGAGAGGGCGACGCTCTCGCCGAGGATCATCTTGAGTATGTCTCTCGGTCGGGCGCCGAGGGCCTTGCGGATGCCGATCTCCCGCATCCGCTCCCGCACGGTGACGGTCATAATGGTGGAGACGCCGATGGAGCCGATGGCGAGACTGCCGAGACCCATGATCCAGAGGAGCATGTCGAGACCGTCGAAGGCCTTGTCCATCGAGTTTTTCACATCCGTGGAGCTCTGGAGCCGAAAGACGTAGGGATCGTTGGAGTCAAACTTCAGCATACTCGACAGCTCACCCTTAAACCGATCCTCGAAGTCCTTCATCTCCGTAGCCTTAGAGACCTTGGGGTAGAGCTTAAGGTTGCTCACCTCGATCATTTGATTCGGGTAGAGGCCCTGGTAGGTGGTGAGGGGTATCTCGGTTATGGCGAAGAAGGGATTGACATCCTCCGTCACGCCGATGATGCGGTAGCTGACTCCTCCGGCGGTGATCACCTGCCCGATGGGGTCGGTGCCGGCCTCGAAGAGCTTCGAGATGGTACTCTTGCAGAGCAGTGCCACCCGCTCCCCCGTAGCCAGCTCGCGGGGGGAGAATGTGCGTCCCTGTATCACGCGGAGGGTGCGGAAGCGCTCGCTTAGCGGCGTTGCGTTAGCCAGCCGGGTACCGACGGAGCCGAAGTCGGTGGTGAAGGTGAGGAAGGAGAAGTCCGGTGCCGGATCGATGCCGTAGAGATCGTCGGCAAAGATGCTCCTGAGGCGGTCGATCTGGTCTGCGGTCAGCTTGGGCTTACGTCCCTTCTGGTACCCCGCATAGGGCAGCTCGGTCTCCTGTAGGATGACCTGGGTGCCGAAGTGGCTCATCCCCATATCCTTGGACATGCGGGTCACGCCATTGCGGATGCCCGTCCCGATGCCCAGCAGCACGACGAGGATGATGATCCCCCAAGCGATGGTAAAGGAGGTGAGGAAGGTGCGGAGCTTGCTCGTCCGCATGGAGGCGAGGATCTCGGCAAATAGCGCTTTCATGGCTCGTCGGTGATGAGGCCGTCCTTGATGTGGATGATCCTGTCGGTCAGCTCTGCCACCTCCTTGGCGTGGGTGACGATGAGCTCGGTCATGTGGTCCTCCTCATTGATCTCCCTGAGGAGCCGCATCACGTCATCGGCCGTGGTACTGTCGAGTGCGCCGGTCGGCTCATCGGCGAGGAGAAGGCGGGGGCGGGTGATAAGGGCTCGGGCGATGGAGACGCGCTGCTTCTGTCCGCCGGACATCTCATTAGGGAGGTGATCCTTCCAGGGGAGAAGTCCCACGCGGTCGAGGTACTCCTCGGCGAGCTTCATCCGCTTGCGGGTGCTGACGCCCTGGTAGTAGAGCGGCAGGGCGACATTCTCCAGCGCAGTCTTGAAGGAGATGAGGTTGAAGGACTGGAAGACAAATCCGATCTTATGCCCCCGCAGCTCCGCTGCCTCATTCTCTCCCGGGCGGGTGATCAGCTGCCCGTCCAGGTAGTAGGAGCCGGCGTCGTAGGTGTCGAGGATGCCGAGGACATTGAGTAGGGTACTCTTGCCGGAGCCACTCGCTCCCATCAGAGCCACCATCTCTCCCTCCTCGACCCGGAGGGAGACGCCCTTGAGGACGTGGAGTGGCTGAGCTCCCGGATATGTCTTGTGCAGCTCCCGGACGTCGACTACCGGGGTGCGCTCTCTGCTGTCTGTCTCCATTGCGTTACTTACTTTGATTGGTTGACGAAGCAAAGATATGTATAAACTCGGTACCTTGCAAATTTATAGTAGTCGTTCTTGAGGAAAAATTGAATTTTCTTTCACCTTCCCTCCACAAAGCCCGATACAAAGCGGGGACGCACTTCTATCTGAAGTGCGTCCCCGCTTTGCGTTTGCGGACAAGCTACTCGGCCGCAATCAGTGGCTCCACTTCGCCAAAGGCGAGACCCTCCCGATCCTCCTCGGCATAGATCTCCAGCGGGTAGTCCGGCAGCTCCGCGGAGGCTTCGTTGAGCATCTCCTGGAAGGCAGGGATATTCCGCGTGTAGATACACCAGAGGCAGCGGTCCTCGCCCACCACCTCGTAGGCGAGGAGGGCAAGCTTATCCCGCTCGAGCGCATCGTCGATCACCCGCTCGCGGAAGCCCTTCATCGCATCGGCGGTCTCAGGGTCGGGGAGCCCCTTCTCGTCCCCATCGTAGGGCCAAGTGATATCGACCCGATAGGGGTACTTGCCGGTAGCCAGCTCCGCCCGCAGGTGAGTGCGTATGTGGAGGAAGCGCATCACGGTGGGGTCATACTCGCCGTCCACGGGGACGGTACACATTTCCGGACTTAGCTTAGACATAAGAGATTACTGATGAGGAGCCTTGGGGATCGGTAGCGGATCCTCGCCGGCATCCATGGTGGAGATAAAGGCCTTGGGGTCGAGGGCTCTGACTTCGCTACGTATGCGGCGAAGTGTCTTCCGCTCGGCGACGATGAAGAGCACCTCGCGCTCCACACCCTCGTACATGCCCCGTCCGTGGAGGATTGATCCCCGCACGCCGAGGGCGGAGAGACACTGACGGATCGGCTCCACCTGAGAGGAGACGATGAAGACAGCCTTCTTGGGGTTCTCAGGCGAGAGGAACTCGACCACCCGACCATATATAAATATGGTGAGCCACGAGTAGAGCGGCACCTTGAT
>CAMXXM010000058.1 GCA_947253195.1 uncultured Porphyromonas sp. | reverse complement strand
CCTTATGGATGGATCAAAGATACAAAATGCGCCACGGTGCACAAAGCGAACATCTCCACGCCCCGGATCTCTTATCCACATCTCCCGGTGATGGCCGTAAAACCCACACAACAAAAGACAAACTACTGCTTTATTTCGTTATCTTTGTAGGAGAGTAACAATAGTATTAAAGACTTAGAAGAATGAAGACCATCAAGATTGCGACACTTGCCGCTCTGGTACTCACTGTAGGGCTCGCCGGCTGCAGCACCCTCAAGCCTCTGGATCCTCAGCGCGTGAGCGTAGATCCACAGCCCCTTGTCCTCAAGGGCGGTAAGGTGCCGGTCACCATCACTGTCCGCTTCCCCAATAAGTGGTTCAATAAGAAGGCCGAGGTGCGTGTCACCCCGATCCTCAAGTACCCCGGCGGAGAGAGCTGGGGTACCGCCTACTCCCTGCAGGGCGAGAAGGTACGCGGCAATGCTCAGACCATCTCCTATGCTGGTCAGAGCGTGGTGCTGAATAGTGACTTCGACTGGAAGCCCGAGATGCGCAACGCAGGGCTCTACCTGAAGTTTAATGCCAAGGTCAATGGCAAGGAGGTGCGTCTCCCCGACCTCAAGATAGGTGAGGGAACCATCGCCACCGAGGCACTCGCTGATGCCGCCTACGCCGTACCGGCTCTCGCTCCGGACAACTTCCAGCGGATCATCAAGAAGCAGTACGACGCCAACATCCAATTCCTCATCCAGCAGGCCAACCTCCGTGGCACCGAGCTCTCCAAGAGCGAGATCAGCAACTGGAAGGATCTGGTGCAAAACGCCTACCAGATCCCCAATCAGGATGTCGACGTCGAGGTGCAGGCCTATGCCTCCCCCGATGGTGGCGTGGAGCTGAATGATAAGCTGGCTCAGAGTCGTGAGAAGAATACCACCGAGTACCTCCGGCGTGAGCTCAATCGTCTCCGCGTGGAGAAGGATGTCGCCGCACACTACACCGCTCAGGACTGGGAGGGATTCCGCAAGCTGGTCGAGCAGAGCAGCCTCCAGGACAAGGAGCTGGTACTCCGCGTCCTCGAGATGTACCCCGACCCCGAGGTGCGTGAGCGTGAGATCAAGAATATCTCCTCCGTCTTCTCCGACCTCGCTGACGTCATCCTGCCGCAGCTGCGTCGCTCTCGCTTAGTCGCCAATGTCACCATCGTCGGCAAGAGCGATGAGGACATCCTCCGCTACCTCCGCGAGCGCCCCGGTCGTCTCACCGTGGACGAGCTCCTCTATGCCGCCACCCTCTCCGACGACCCCGCCGTGAAGCTCAATGCCTACCGTCAGGCCTCCGGCATCTACCCCAAGGACTACCGCGCCTGGAATAACCTCGGTCTCCTCCGCTACCTCGCCGGAGACTTCGATGGTGCAGCCTCCTACTTCGACAAAGCCACCACCGCTGCCACCGCTGCCGGCGTGGAGGCTCCCGAGGCAGCGCTCAATAAGGGTCTCATCGCCCTCAAGGACGGTGACGTGCGCAACGCACAGACCCTGATCGGTCAGGCCACCAAGGTGCCCGAGTATGAGGGCGTGATGGGTCTGCTCGCGATCAGCGAGGGCCGCTATGCCGACGCTGCCAAGGCGCTCCGCGACGTGCCTACCAACAATGGTGTGCTGGCGCAGATCCTCAATAAGGACTACAATCGCGCCCTCGAGCTGCTCGGCAAGATCTCCACTCCGGACGCCACGACAGCCTACCTCAAGGCGATCATCGGTGCCCGCACGGCACAGGAGAGTCTCGTGCGTGAGGGCATCCGTGAGGCCGTCTCCCTCGATCCGTCGCTCAAGAGCACCATCGTTCAGGACAAGGAGCTGGGACGCTACACCACCAACTCTGACATTAAGTCTCTACTGATGTAAGAGACTGCCGACAAATACATTTTTCCATATTTTTGCTTCGAAGGGGTGCACTCGTGAGAGTGCGCCCATTCTCCTTACCCCCCTTGTGAGGGCTGTCTTACCCTGAAATAGGTTGACACCTGAGGAGGGTTGAGCAGACACAATGGTATATGAAAAAAGAGAAGAGGACTCGTCGGCATTACACCAAAGAAGAGAAGAGAAGGGGCTATGTGTGGGGGGGCGACGGGTCGAGGGAGTGCCTCGGTGCCGTGAGCCGGAGTGACCTTAGCTCTGCGGGTCGTCGGTGGCGTCTCTCTTGACGAGGAGCCAGATCACCAGAGCGATGATCACGAGCACAAAGAGAGAGATCCCGGCGAAGGCGAGGAGATGGACGACACCCTTGATGGCGTAGTAGATTCCTACGCAGAGGAGGAAGATGATCGCAAGGGTGATAAGGATTTTCTTGAAGTTCATATGCAAAATGTAGATTGGCGACTTAGCGTCCGTTTTTCTGCTGCTGCTCGCGGAGCCTCTTCATCTGCTCCTTCTGAGCTCTCTCGAGTCGCTCCATGAAGCCTGACTGCTTCTTTTTCTTGGGCTTCCTGGCATTCTCCTGCAGCTGAGCAAAGAGCTTTTTCTCATCGATAGCCCACTGGAAAGCCTTGGTCTGTAGGATACTGATGAGGAGGGAGGCGAAGTAGTAGAGCGAGAGCCCGGAGGCGTTGTTATTGAGGAAGAAGAAAAGGAAGACCGACATGAATATCGGCATCGCCTTCATCATGCAGGCGGACTGCTGATCGCCGCCTGCCGTGCCGGACTGTGTGAGCCGCATGTAGATGATCTGCGTGACGGTCATCAGGAGGCAGAAGAGCGAGATATGGTCCCCGATCATCGGGATGTCGGCACCCCAGCGGATCACATCGTCGTAGGTACTGAGATCCTGCGCCCAGAGGAAGCTCTCTCCGCGGAGGTTGAGGCTGGTGGGGAAGTACTGGTACATAGCAATGAGGATCGGCATCTGGAGGAGCATCGGCAGGCAGCCGCCCATGACGTTGACGCCGGCATTCTGATAGAGCTGCATCGTCGCCTTATTGCGCTCCATCATCTTGTCCTCGCCGGGGTACTTCGCATTGATCTCATCGACGAGTGGCTTGATGACCCGCATCTTGGCTTGACTCTTGAAGGACTTGTAGGTAAATGGAGCGAGTATCAACTTGATGATCAGCGTCAGGAGGATGATGATGAGCCCGTAATTGGAGATGTACTTCTCGAGGAAATTGAAGACCGGCAGGACGACCCAGACGGTGATGAAGCGGAACCACTTCCCCATGTCGATCACCTCGGTCAGGTGGGTCTTGTCGCCAAGGTCCTTGTCGAGGCTCTTCAGGAGGGTGTGGTCGTTGGGACCACTGTAGATACGGAGCGAGATGGGCTGCGTGCCATCGAAGGGAAGGACAAACTTTGCCTCCATCTCCTTGAGTTTCTCAGGATCTCCCTTGATCACCTCTTGGCTCACCGCCAGCGTGCCGAGCCGATTGCGGGAGTAGACGATGGTGGAGAAGAACATGTCTCGGAAGGCAACCCACTTCACCTCGTTCGTCAGCTCCTTATCCACCGACTTGCCGGTATCGAGCTTGTCGACGTCGCCGTCGGTGAATTCGTACGCCATGCCGGAGTAGCGCTGCTCGGCCTGCTCGCTCTTCTCATTTTTATAGATGGCGAGAGACATCTCCGCGTCGAGGAAGGGGGAGTTGGGCGCCATGACGCTCTTGAAGTCTCCCGTGCCGGCGATGGTAACATCGATGAGGTACTTGGGGAGAAGGGTGTAGACGAGCGTGAGGCTGGAGCCATTGGCCGCCATGGCGGACATCTTGACCTGCGTGGGGCTCACCTGCTCACCGACGAAGTAGAGATCCTCGGTGCGGACGACGCGGTTTCCGCTCGTGAAGAGAGTGAGATTGAAGTGGCTGTCGTTCGGCCGGATGAGCCGGATCGGGGCTCCCTGGTAGTCCTTGTACCCCAGTATCTCCGAGGAGATCGGCTTACCGCCCTTCGTGGAGAGGGTGACAGAGAGGGAGTCGTTGGCAATCGTGAAGGTCTGCTCCCTGCCGTGTGCAGCGGGGGCGAAGGGACCGAATGCCTCCGATGCCTGAGCAGTCAGGATCGAGTCGCGCTCGGCGGGGGTGTACTGCGCGAGGGTGGCACTCCTACGGAGGGAGTCCTCTGTCGCGATCCGGTCTATGGAGTCGGTCATGGCGCGCTCCTCGACCTGAGCAGCGAGCGCCACAGAGTCGGCGTAGCGCTGCCGGAGCTCCAGCTCCTCCTTGGAGGGTCGCCCGAGGAGGGAGAATACCACGAGGACTACGCCCATGAGGACGAGACCGATGATCGTATTTTTATCCATTACTTATCTGTCTAAGGACAGCTCAGCAGGGCGAGCCGTCGAGATGATCGTCTATACCTAGTGTGTAGATCTGCTTTACTTAGTCTCCCCCTCACGGGCAGCCTTGTGACGAAGGGCCGCCTCGACGAGAGACATGAAGAGCGGGTGGGTGTGCTGGAGAGTGCTGGAGTACTCGGGGTGATACTGCACACCGATGAACCACTGCTTGTCGGGCAGCTCCACCACCTCCACGAGACCGGTCTCGGGGTTGCGACCGGCGATCAGCACTCCCGCCTCCTCAAAGGCCTGCTCGTACTTGCTGTTAAACTCATACCGGTGGCGGTGACGCTCGCGGATGGTCTCTGTACCGTAGATCTGTGCCACCTTGCTGCCCTTAGTCAGCTCGCAATCGTAGCCACCGAGGCGCATGGTGCCGCCCAGCATGGTCACCTCCTTCTGCTCCTCCATCAGGTCGATGACGGGGTCTGGGGTCTGGGTGTCAAATTCGGTACTATTTGCCTGCTCCAGCCCGAGGATGTCGCGGGCTATCTCGATGCAGATGCACTGCATGCCGAGGCAGATCCCGAGGGTCGGGAGGTCGTGCTCACGGCAGTAGCGGATCGCGGTCAGCTTGCCGGGGATGCCGCGCGAGCCGAAGCCCGGAGCGATCACCACCGCATCGCAGGGCGCAAGCAGCTCAGCAACATTCTCATCCGTGATCTTCTCGCTCGAGATGCGGACGAGATCGACTAAGCGGCCATTGTAGACACCGCTCTGCTGGATCGCCTCATCGATCGACTTGTAGGCGTCCTGGAGGGAGACGTACTTGCCGACGAGACCGATCTTGACCGGATCTTTCTTTTTCGCCTCCTCACCCAGCTCGAGGTAGTGGCGCCACTCCTTCAGCTCCGGAGCGGGGCCGACGGGGAGCTTGAGCTGCCGCAGCACCGCCTCGTCCATTTTCTGCTCCTCGAGGAGTAGCGGCACACGGTAGATGGAGGGGCAGTCGTAAGACTGGATCACCGCCTCCTTGGGGACGTTGCAGAAGAGTGCCACCTTACGCAACAGGTCCTCCTCGAGCTTCATCTCGCTCCTCAGCACCAGCATATCCGGCTGGATACCCTCCTCCTGGAGCGACTTGACAGAGTGCTGGGTCGGCTTTGTCTTCAGCTCCTTAGCCGCGTGGAGATAGGGGACGTAGGTGAGGTGGATCACCATGCAATTGTCGTCACCCAGCTCCCACTTGAGCTGGCGCACCGCCTCGAGGAAGGGGAGTGACTCGATGTCGCCCACCGTGCCACCGATCTCGGTGATGATGATATCATAGTCGTCGTCCTTGGAGAGACGCTTGACACAGCGCTTGATCTCGTCCGTAATGTGGGGAACCACCTGTACCGTCTTTCCGAGGAAGTCGCCCCGGCGCTCCCGCTGGATAACGTTCTGATAGACGCGCCCTGTGGTGACGTTGCTATTGCGGGAGGTCTTGATGTCGAGGAAGCGCTCATAGTGCCCCAGGTCGAGGTCTGCCTCGTAGCCGTCATCGGTAACGAAGCACTCGCCATGCTCGTAGGGATTGAGCGTCCCCGGGTCGATATTGATGTAGGGATCAAACTTCTGGATCGTGCACTTCAGCCCGCGGCTGATCAGCAGTCGTCCGAGAGAGGAGGCGATGATGCCCTTACCGAGGGAGGAGACCACCCCGCCGGTGACGAATATATACTTGGTGTCCTTTGTTTTCATGGCGCTACAATGACTGGATGATGGCAGCACAGACCCATCTATACTGCGTCGCAAAGATACCATTTTTACCCCGAAAGACCTGTCACTCACAGGGCACCTCACCGAGGGTGACGCACACAGGATCAAAGCGATCAAGCCATTTGTCCCATGGCACGGCACACTCGGGCAAGCGCGAAAGACACTCCGGAGGTGTCACTTCCGCCTTGACCCTGGATTTAATATGGTCTTTTTAGGTCTCTTACAGCTGAGGAGACGATCCTTCCGGGTCGCCTCCTCAGCTGTAAGGGTGCTTCACTTCCTTCTTATTACGGCTGTCTGATCGACTTCTGCAAAAAAACGACGGATCGCGCTCCACGCCCTACCCTCAGCTCAGCAGTAGGACCATCCACTGGGCCGCCATGACGCGGACGAAGAGGGTGAGGGGGTAGATGGTGGCGTAGCCGACGGAGGGGATGTTATTCTTCGTCGCATCAGGGGTGAGCGAGAGCGCCGGGGCAAAGGTCATGCTCCCCGCCACGTAGCCGAGGAGGGAGAAGTAGTCCAGTCGGAAGCAGAGCCGCCCGATGATCAGCGTGACCCAGAGCGGGATCATCATCATCAGCGCCGCATAGCCCATCCATACCAGTCCACCGCTTGCGATTTTCTCCACAAAGCTCTCGCCCACGCTCAGCCCGACGCAAGCAAGGAAGAGCGCAATGCCCAGCTCGCGCAGCATATGATTGGCACTCTCGGTATTGTGGGTATTGAGGCGGAAGTGGGTGCCGAAGTTGCTCAGCAGGATCGCCGTCACGAGTGTCCCGCCGGCAAAGCCGAGCTTGACCGGCATCGACATCGAGGGCAGGTGGATCTGGAGACTACCGACGATGACGCCGATCAGGATCGTCAGGGCGACTATGAAGAGATTGGGCTGGCGGAGAGACTTGCTCGAGTTGCCCAGCACCTGCTCCACGTGCTTCACATCCTCCTCGTGCCCGACGACGATCACCGTATCACCCACCTGGAGCAGCAGCTCCGGTCGCGCCATCAGGTAGACGCCGGCGCGGTAGACTCGCGTGATCGAGGCATTGTAGAGGGAGCGGAGCTTCAGGCTGCCGATGCTCTTCCCGTTGATCCTGTCGCGGGTGACGAGGCAGCGGTGTGAGACCACGTCGGTTGCCCCTCGCGTGATCCACTCCGGCTCCACGAGCGGCACCTCCCTGCCGAGGAAGGCGCAGATCGTCTCCTTGTCGCTCTCGTCGGAGATCACCATCAGGCGGTCGCTGAGGCGGATGATCGACTTCGGCCCCGCCATCTCCACCTCCCCCGAGTCGTGGTGCATGATGCGGGAGATCACGACATCGTACTTCTCCAGCACCGACTTCGACTCGTAGACGCTCTTGCCGTCCATCCAGGGGTTGCTCACCTCGAGGGTGTAGACCACTGCATCCTTGTGGGCGGCACGCTCCCGCTCCTCTATCTCCTTCTCCTCACGCGGGACATCGATCCGGAAGACCCACTTCAGCAGAGACATCGTCAGTATCATCCCGAGGATCGCCACCGGGTAGCCGAGGGCATACCCGATGCCCACGTCTCCGAGGGCGGCGCTGCCGACAGCGCGGGCGCTCTCCTGCGTCGCTGCGAGGGCGGGCGTATTGGTCACCGCACCGGAGAGGATGCCCATCAGCGTCGCCATGGGTGTCTGCGTCACCCGGTAGCTGTCTCTTATACACATCTGACGCTGCCGACGAAACCTTATGGGTG
>CAMXXM010000057.1 GCA_947253195.1 uncultured Porphyromonas sp. | reverse complement strand
CCTCCTGAAGAGTCTGCAAATCTCGTGCCTGACTGGCGGGATTGCAGCTGACATAGACGATGCGGTCGGGGTGAGCATGCAGGATCGTCTGCAGCACATCGGGGTGCATGCCGGCTCGAGGCGGATCGGCGATGATCACATCGGGTCGCCCGTGAGACGAGACAAAGTCATCTGTCAGGATATCCTTCATGTCACCGGCGTAGAAGTCAAGGTTCGTCAGGCCATTGAAGTCAGCATTGAGCCTCGCATCCCGGATGGCCTCCTCGACGTACTCGATACCGATCACGTGTGCGGCCTGACGAGAGACGAAGGAGGCGATGGTGCCGGTGCCGGTATAGAGGTCGTAGACCATCTCCTTACCGGTGAGGTTTGCCAGCTCACGCACTACGGAGTAGAGGCGATAGGCTTGGCGGCTATTGGTCTGGAAGAAGGACTTTGGCCCCACCTTGAAGTGCAGCCCCTCCATCTCCTCGACGATATAGTCTCTGCCGGAGAAGGACTTCACCTCAAGCCCGTCGAGGGTGTCGTTGCCCTTTGTATTGATCACATAGAGGAGGGAGGTGATCTCGGGGAATGCCTCCCTCAGCGCACTAAGTAGGGCAGTGCGGCGCTCCTCATCCTCCTCGCCGAAGGCGATGACTAGCATCACCTCGCCCGTGGAGGAGATCCGTAGCATCATCGTCCGCATCAGCCCCACCTGCTCTCTCAGATCGAAGAAAGTGTACCCCTCGTGGGTGAGACAGTAGTGCCGGATGAAGTTTCGGATCCTATTATTTAAGTCATCCATCAGGTGACACTCCCGGATGTCCAAGACCTTGTCGAAGCGTCCCGGGATGTGGAAGCCCACTCCCCGTCGCTCATCGACAGCCTCACCATCCAGCAGGTCGCGCTCCTCCTCAGTGATCCAGCGGGAGGAGGAGAAGGTAAACTCGAGCTTATTGCGGTACCCCAGCTCCCTCTCGCAGCCCAGTATGGGGCGCTGCTCCCCGATCGTCACCTTGCCGATGCGGGTCAGCTGGTCATAGACCTGCTGCTCCTTGGCTTGCAGTTGCATCTCGTAGGGTACATGCTGCCACTTGCAGCCACCGCAGAGACCGAAGTGGGGGCATACCGGCTCTCGCCGCCGGTCCGATGGAGTGACTAAGCGGTCGATCAGCCCCTCCGCGTGGGAGTGCTTGCTCCTCGTGATAAGTAGGTCGGCCACATCTCCAGGAGCACTGTATGGCACAAAGACCACACGCCCGTCCTCTAAGCGTCCGATGCACTTCCCCTCGGCCGCCATCTTCTCGATGGTGATGCCGGGAGCGATCACTCTCTTTTTCTCTCTTCTCTTAGCTTTCACAATGGGTTATCTCAGGGGGGTAATACCTACTGTAGACCGATAGCAAGGTCTGCGAGTAGGGCAGTGGCAAATTTACGCAATTTAATGCTTAGGTATGTGGGAAAAAAAGCCCGGCCCGACAGCATCGGAGTAAACCGGCTGCCGGGCTGGGCTTAGTGGTGGGGCGAAGATTATAGCTCCCCTTGCCTTGTGGAGATGTCTTGCTTGAAGTCCTTGATGGCGATGTAGATCTCGCCCAACTTCTTATTCTGGAAATAGGGCTTGAGGGACAGGTAGAGCCGTAGGCGACACTTCTTTAGCTCAACATCGAGATTGAGCACCTTCTCAAGCGTCTTCCCATACTTGTAGTCGCTCAGATCCCCATTCTCAAGTAGGTCAAGGAGCTCGGCTCGCTCCTTCCAGAGGATCATCTTCTTGCGATCATAGCGTGCCAGCTCAGTGTCCAGAGCCTTAGCCTCGTCCTCTGTGAGCTTACAGGTCCGGGTCACGTAGGCGACGCACTCTTTCCGTATCTGATCCGCCTTAGGAGTCTGTGTCGTGGGTCCGGCAGGTATCGGCTGTGGAGCCAACTGCACCATACCGCTGCCGTGAGCCTTCCCGAGAGACAGGGGGAGGAGGACAAAGAGGAATATCAGGGTGAGTATCAGTCTATTCATAGAGATGGTGTGGATGAGCTGTGAGGTCAAAGACCGCTATAGGTGACGTGTAGGTAATAGTCGTCCGCCAAGTCCTCCGAGAGGTAGTCCTCGTAGTCTTGATCGCTATACTGCTCGTAGCGCTCCAGGTCGTTACTACGTCCCGAGAGTGTCGTCTCCTCGTCCTGGATCTTCATGATGCCGGTGGTGTAGATCAGCGGGATGACGAGTAGCACCGCCACCACCGAGGCGACAGCTATGTAGAGGCGCTTACGGGATCTGCGTCTCTCGCCCCGGTCGCGGTGACTCAGCCGCTCCTCCACCTGCTCTATCGTCTCGATCCGTTGCTTGACACGATCCGCCAGTCCCTCGAAGTATCCATCAGGGACGGAGAAGTGCCTTGCGGGATCAAGTGGCTTGATGATATTATGGCTTCTCAGGGGAGTTTTCTTTATGCTCATACTTATGTGAAAGACGATTCTAATGGTATCTCCTCGTACCTCGGTACAATTATAGGATTCTCCGTGGGGGCAAAAGTTTAATCCTCATCCTCCACCACACCGAGGTACTTATACAGCTTCTGAGTGGCGTGGTGGTAATTCGCCTTGAGCGCCCCGACGCTGGTGCCGGTGATCTCCGAGATCTCGGCATAGGGCAGCTCCTCGAAGTACCGCAGCTCAAAGGTTGTCCTCTGCTTCTCAGGGAGCTTGTCTATCGCCTCCATCAGCCGGATCTCCGCCTCGTCGCCATCGAAGTAAGGGTCGCTGGTCAGCGTCTCGGCGAGGCTGTATGTGTCGGTCTCCATGGGTAGCTGACGCTCCGGACGGTTTCGCCTCAGGAGCGAGCGTGCTTCATTGAGAGCGATGGTGTACATCCAGGTGGAGAGCTTGGACTTGCCCTCGAAGCGACCAAGGTTTTTCCATACCTTGATCAGGGTATTCTGCAGGGCGTCATTGGTGTCATCGTGGGTGATGAGCACACGACGGATCACGGCGTAGAGCATCGGCGAGTAGCGGTCGACGATGAGGCGGAAGGCCTCCTCTTGGCTCTCCGGCTGTCTCGCGAGCTCTATCAGCTCCTCCTCAGGTATGTCAGGACTGATCTTCAAGGGAGAGTGGGGCTCACTTAGCCTGTGCCGCCTTAGCCTCCTTATTCAGCTCCGGGTACTTGATCCGAGAGTGATTCATAGTCCGGAGCTTATCAAGGAATACCTGCTTGATCATCTCGATGTCCTTAAGCGTCAGCGGAGTATTTCGCAGGTAACCACCGCTGACTATGCCATCGACGATCTTGTCGATGTGATTGGTGAGGATCTCCTCATTCATCTCCTTGAGGCTGCGGGACGACGCCTCCACCTGATCCGCCAGCATCATCACGCCCTGCTCCCGGGTCCAGGGGTTGGGTCCCGGGTAGCGGAACATGCTCTCATCCACCACCTCACCCGGGTGCTCATTGCAGTACTGGATGTAGAAGTACTTCGTCATCCCGAGGCCGTGGTGAGTGCGGATAAAGTCGATGATCTGCTCGGGGAGCTTCGCATTGCGAGCCATCTCCACCCCGTCAGTGACGTGGCTGATGATGATTTTGGCACTCTCTTCGGGCCGGAGCTTGAAGTGTGGATTATTCTCCCCGCCCTGGTTCTCCGTGAAGTAGATCGGGTTTTTCATCTTCCCGATGTCGTGGTAGAGCGCACCGGTGCGGGTCAGTTGCACGTTGCCACCGATCTTGGAGATCGCTGCGGTGCTGAGGATAGAGACATTGAGCACGTGCTGGAATGTCCCCGGTGCCACCTCGCTCTCCCTCTTGAGGAGCGGCTTGCTGATGTCGCCCAGCTCCACGAGGCTGATCGGTGTGATGTAGCCAAAAACCTTCTCCACTATATAGAGAAGTGGGTAGGAGAACATTAGGAAGATGAAGCCGATCGCAAAGTACCACACCAGATTGATGTCAAAGCCCGTCAGCGTCCCCTCCATAGCGAGCGTGTAGGCTGTGTAGACGGTGATCTGGACAAAGGGCACCCACACCGCGGAGTAGATCAGGTCGCGCCTCTGAGAAATGTCAGACAGCGTTGCCAGAACTACCGCCCCGCTGATCACCTGGAGCAGGAGGAAGAGAGCGGCATCAGGCACCACGAGGGTGGTGAGGAGCACGGCCGTGATAAAGGTCACGAGGGCGGTGCGCCCGTCCATCACCACACGTGTCAGGATCAGCACCATACAGTAGGGGATCACGTAGACCACCATCGGTGAGATCGGAGCAAGCAGATAGGAGGCAGCGGGGAAGAGAAGCACCTGCAGGAGCAGGAAGAGCCTATTGCGCCGCTCACTCATCAGGTCGGGACGGGCTATCAGGAGGTAGAAGTAGAGACCCAGCAGCGTGCCGGCGATCAGAGCCAGCAGCCCCAGCCGGATGATCACTAAGTCTGACGTGCTGCGGGCATACTCGTTGTAGGCCGTCTCATACCCCTTGAGCTTCTGATAGATCTCCGGGGTGACCATCTCTCCGAGGCTGACGATCTTCGTCCCCTTGAAGACCACTCCCACCACCTCATTGATCGAGGCGATGCGGGCGTCCGCCATACGGCTCGTCTGATCGGTGTCGTAGATCACATTGGGCGTCAGAAGAGCTGTCAGGCCGGTCTGACGCAGCGTGAGGCTGTCGAGTCCCTTGGGCGCCTTAGCTATGATTGAGTCGTACGCCTCCGCCGTCGTGATCAGGTCAGAGAGCCGGCGCTCCCGAGCCACATTGTCCTTGCCGATCACAAAGACTTTGGCGGAGTCTGTGAGCTGCTCCACCTCTGCCGGATCGACCATACCGAGGTCGTAAAAGTGCTCCAGCTCCCTCAGCAGATAGGCGACGTAGCTGCTGTGCTCCATGATCACTCGGGGCAGCTTGGCATCGTGATAGGCCTCGAGCAGCTGATCCTTCTGCTGTCTGTACACCTCTCTATTGTAGGAGAAGTAGAGATCCTTGTGAGCCTCTATGTAGGCCTGCTCCTGCTGTACCGCCTCCGGGCTCTTCCGCACCTCGAAGTCGTACGGCGCGATCAGCACGTCTTGGTAGCGCCAGGGCTGATTGACCGCATACTTGTACTTGAAGTGTGACTGCCCGCCAGGGTAGCACAGTGCCAAGATCGCCGCCGTAGCAATGATGGCGACGAACGTCCAAAGGGCGGTGGTGCGATGTACCTTCTTCATTTCATCTGATAGACTGGCGTGTGACAAGAAGAGGATGACCGACGGCTGATGGGGAGTTTCCCGCATAACGTCGGTCATCCCTCTCTCTCCTATGCGTGCATTACATATGTTCCTTCCCCCGGGGGAAGGGGTAGGACTTACTTCTCGAGACCTCTATTGCGCCGAGCAGCGAGGAGGGTGTTGTGAAGCAGTGCGATAATCGTCATCGGGCCCACACCTCCCGGCACGGGAGTGATGTAGGAGCACTTCGGTGCGACGTTGTCGAAGTCCACGTCACCGCAGAGACGGAAGCCCTTCGCTCTTGAGGCGTCCGGTACACGGGTCGTACCTACGTCGATCACGACAGCACCCTCCTTGACCATATCGGCCTTGACGAAGTGGGGCTGTCCCAGGGCGGCAATGATCACGTCGGCGTGACGGGTGTAGAAGGCGATGTCCTTCGTGTGGCTGTGGCAGACCGTGACGGTCGCATTGCCGGGGTTGTCCTTGTGGAGCAGCAGCTGTGCCACCGGCTTACCGACGATGTCGCTCCGACCCAGCACCACCACGTGCTTGCCGTCGGTGCTGATGTTGTACCGCCTCAGCAGCTCGCAGATGCCGAAGGGGGTGGCGGAGACAAAGCCCGGCAGTCCGATGGAGAGCTTGCCGACGTTGGTCGGGTGGAAGCCGTCCACGTCCTTCCTCGGATCGATTGCCTCGATCACCTTCTGCGCATCAATATGCTTGGGCAGAGGCAGCTGGACGATGAAGCCGTCGAGGTCGTCGTCTGCATTGAGCTTGGCGACCTCCTTGAGCAGCTCCTCCTCCGTGATGTCCGCCTCGAAGCGCAGGGTCTCGCTGCGGATCCCGCACGCCTCGCAGGTGAGCATCTTATTGTGTACGTAGGTCTCGCTGCCACCATCGTGGCCGACGAGTACGGCGATCAGTCGGGGAGACTTGTGTCCCTCGGCGACCATCTTCTCCACCTCCGCCTTGATCTCCTCTCTCATCTGCCGATTGATCTCCTTGCCATCGAGCAGTGTGTAGGGTGTTTCCATAATGTTGTGTAACTATTTTGGTAAAAAGTGATTATCTTCATCTGCCGCCTCTCATCTGCTGTCGCATCTGAGCCATAGATGGAGCGCCCTTGCCACTGAGGCCGAGGCTGCTCATCTTCTTCATCATCTTCTTGGCGGCGTTGAATTGCTTGATCAGCCGATTCACCTCCTGGATGTCCTTCCCGCTACCGGCAGCGATGCGCTTACGCCGCTCAGCGTTGATAATGTCGGGATTGGCGCGCTCCTCGGGTGTCATCGAGCGGATGATCGCCTCAATCCCGCTGAAGGCAGTGTCGTCCACGTCTAAGTCCTTGATCGCACTGCCGACACCGGGGATCATGGCCAAGAGATCCTTGAGGTTGCCCATCTTCTTGATCTGCTGGATCTGATCAAGGAAGTCGTCGAAGTCAAACTTATTTTTCCTGATCTTGCTCTCCAGCTGGGCAGCCTTCTTCTCATCGTACTGCTGCTCCATCCGCTCCACGAGGGAGACGACGTCGCCCATCCCGAGGATGCGGTCCGCCATACGGGTGGGGTAAAAGACGTCGATCGCCTCCATCTTCTCTCCCGTACCGATGAAGAGGATCGGCTTATTGACCACTGTGCGGATCGAGAGTGCAGCACCGCCGCGAGTATCGCCGTCCAGCTTCGTCAGGACTACGCCGTCGAAGTCAAGCCGATCATTGAATTCCTTGGCCGTATTCACCGCATCCTGTCCCGTCATCGAGTCGACGACGAAGAGGATCTGTGTCGGTCTGACAGCTGCCTTGATATTGGCGATCTCAGTCATCAGCACGTCATCCACGGCGAGACGGCCGGCGGTATCGATGATGATCGTGTCGCGACCATTCATCTTCGCAAAGGCGAGCGCCCGCTCAGCGATTGCCACCGGGTCCTGATTGCCCTCCTCACTGTAGACCGGTATGCCGATCTGAGCGGCGATCACCTTGAGCTGCTCGATGGCGGCCGGGCGATAGACATCCCCGGCGACAAGGAGAGGCTTCAGCCCCTTCTTCTTGTGCAGCATATTGGCGAGCTTGCCGGCAAAGGTGGTCTTACCCGAGCCTTGCAGACCCGACATCAGGATGATATTGGGGTTCGCATCGGTCCGCAGCTCCACCTCGGTGCCGCCCATGCAAAGCGTCAGCTCATCGTGGACGATCTGGACCAGTTTCTGCCCCGGCTTGATGGAGGAGACCACCTTCTCGCCCACAGCCTTGTCGAGGACGCTCTTCGTAAAGTCGGAGGCAACGGTATAGTTGACGTCCGCCTCCAGCAAGGCCTTACGTATGTCCTTGACGGTGTCAGCGACATTAAGTTCGGTGATGGATCCCTCTCCCTTAAGGTTCTTAAAGGACTCAAGAAGTCGGTCCGATAGACTTTCAAACATATGATGGTGCTACTACAGGTACAAGCTATTATCGATTGCGAGCCATCGGCCCGCCCATAACCTTGCAAATCTACTAAAAAAGCATCATCCCCCGCCCACCTCAATCGCTCCCGTGCCGAGCGTCTACCAGAAGGTCGCCCACCACCGACCTCTTCG
>CAMXXM010000056.1 GCA_947253195.1 uncultured Porphyromonas sp. | reverse complement strand
AGGAGCGAGCCGGCGGTCAAGGAGGCCGGCAAGCTCTACATCGAGGGAAAGGACTATGTCGTGCAGGACGGCGACATCATGAACTTCCGCTTCAACGTCTGATCGCCTCACGACAGCCCCATGGACCGGATCGGCTACTACTTCGTCGTGCCACTGCTGCTCGCCATCGTCTACCTCGGTGGCACGATCAGCGGGCGGAGCCGGCACAGCCGCACCCTGTACTTCTGGGTGAGTGAGTTTTTCATAGCCCTGACGGCGCTGTACCTCACCCCCATAGGGGTGGTGCCGCTGTGGCTCTCCGTCGTGGCGCTCGTCGGCGCCCTTGCGGTGATCCGGCTGCTCCGGTGGGTCATTGGTCGTGATCGCCTGCTGCCTGATCGGGCGTTCATCTGGAGGCAATACCCGATCCTCTTCCACCTCCTTTCCCTCCTGCTGGTGCTGATCGCCTGTATGGGTCGCACGAGTCGGCTCTCACTCGTCGCACTGCGCACGATCCTCATCGCCGCGCCCATGCTCTGCGTCATCGTGGAGCGCCTCTCCTACCACCTCCACAAGGGGCACCGCCCCGCCGCTGAGACCCGGTAGCCCCCGCTCAGGCGTCACACTAATATTGGTAAAAGAATTGCCCCTGTCTTCTCCTTATGGTCTCCTGAAAAAGGTTGTTCCGGATAAAGGGGGAAGGCTCTCTTGTGGTGCGCGTCCGTCTATTTCTTGTCTGCAGCCTAAGCCTCCTCTCCGTCTCTTGGAATATGGGAGAAGACCCCGGGGTCTCCGCTTTATGGCCACGGGTCATCCGTGGAGCGCAACGTGCGACATGGTGACCCGTGGATAGGACGGGAGATAATCCCACGACCCATTGCGGGTTGCACCGGTTGTTTTCCTCCGACAAGGGAGTGACCCAACCAGGTTCAGCTCGGCTCAGAGGAGGGCGCGGGCGAGGGTGGGGGAGCCATTGGGGCAGGGGATGAGCGTAAGCTCTTCGCCGCCGGCCTCGTGGAAGATCCTTCGCCCATCAATGCCCACCTCCTCGAGCGTCTCCAGGCAGTCGGCGACAAATGAGGGACAGAGGACCGCCACTCGCTTGACCCCTTCGCCCGGCAGTGCTGCGAGCCGCCTCGTGAGCTCCGGCGTCAGCCAGCGATGACCGAAGCGTGACTGATAGACCAGTTCGTGGCTCCGCAGTGGAGGCACCTCCGGGCACTTCAGCAGCAGCTCCATCGTCCGCCGGCACTGGCAGGTATAGTCCCGCTTCGGGTCGCTCAGGTAGGGCTTCACCTGAGAGAGCGGAAGCCCGTGGAAGGAGAGAAGGAGGTGCGTCTCCGGCGACAGCTCGGCTCCTGCCACCTGCTCCGCTAGAGAGCGGATGAAGTCCGAGTGGTCGTAAAAGGGTCCCCGCTCCGTGAGTCTGTAGGAGGGTCGTAGAGCCTCGTACCTCCTCCGCACAAAGTCGCTTGCGGAGCCGAAGCTGCTTGGGGCGTACTGCGGGTAGAGCGGCTGTGAGATCAGTTCCGTCACGCCGTCCGCCTCAGCCTGTCTCAGCGCCCGATCGACCGACCCCTCCTCGTACCGCATGGCGAGGTAGGTGGGGCAGCCGGAGAGCCGGCTCAGCTCCTCCGCCAGTTGTCGGCTATAGACCACAAGGGGTGACCCCTCGGGCAGCCAGATCTGCCGGTACCGCTTCGCCGACTTGGGCGCCCGCCTCGGCACGATGATCCCCCGCACCAGCAGGTGCCTGAGGAGGTAGGGCATCTCCATGATCGCCGGGTCGGCGAGGAAGGTACGCAGGTACTGCCCCACATCCTCCACGCGGCACGAGCGGGGGGAGCCGGTATTGGTGAGGAGGTAGCCTGCCTGTGTCATTTTTCTTTACTCTTTTCTCTCAGGAAAGGAAGGAGCAGGAGTGCTGCGAGACCGAAGATGGTGGTCGTCGCCGTCTGCGTGGTGTGGACGATCAGCGCAAAGGAGGCGGCGGGATCGGCAGCGACCCCGAAGAAGATCAGCGACTGGATCACGACGAAGTGCCACGGCCCGATATTGCCCTGTATCGGGAGGATCGATGAGATGGTGATGAGGGAGAAGATCACCAGTGCCACCCCCGGCCCCAGCTGCTCCGTGAAGCTAAATGCCCCGAAAGTGAGGTAAAAGGCGAAGAAGTAGCACGCCCATATCCCGACCGTGTAGAGGAGGAAGAGCCACCTCGCTCGGCGGTCCATCTCCGGTATCGTCCGCAGTCCCACGAGGAAGTTGAGCCACCCCTTGCGGAGCTTATGCCGGAGCCGCAGTCGCCTCGCCACTCTCCCGATGAGGTAGACCCCAAGCCCCGCGGCAAGCAGTAGGAGCAGCCAGGTGAGAGGAGAGGCGGCGGGTCCCTCTGAGGGGGAGGGGATGCGGACGTGGTGGCGGAGAAATGCGGTGAAGTAGGTCGCATTCAGCGCCAGACCGGGGAGGATCAGGAAGAGCGTCGTGAGCATATCCACTGCCCGCTCGGCGATCATCGTCCCGAAGAGTCGGGAGAAGGGCAGCCCGCTGTAGCCCTGCATCGAGCTGCAGCGCCAGAGATCTCCGAGGCGAGGGATCAGCATATTGACCGCGTAGCTTCCCTGCACGTGGAGGACTGATGCGGTGAGGGTGGAGCCGTCCCTGACGGCGCGCAGGGGTGCCACCTGTAGGTCCCACCGCAGCCCGCGGAAGAGTACGGAGAGAGGCCCGAGGAGGCAGGAGAGCGCGATCACCCACCACCTCACGTCCTCCCGGAGCGTCTCCTGCACGACATCAAAGTCGACCTTTCTGTAGAGCAGGACGATGAGGAGCACCCCTATCAGCAGGGGGAGGATGATCCGGAGACTCTTTGGTAGCTTACCTGTCATGAGTGCGTGGGTCCGCTCTCTTTTTGGTACTTTTGTACGTAATGGGGTGAGAGAAGCGGGGATCCCTATCAAGTGATGGGGCAAAGGTAGCCTTTTTCACCCTAACCCCGGCTCTCCTCTCCCCTGATTCGACCGACTGATAGCATGGCAAAGCGCGTACGGGCCAAGAAAGCCCTCGGACAGCATTTCCTCCACGACGAGTCCGTGGCGGAGCGTATCGCTGAGATACCGGTCTCCCGTCGGGATCTGCCGATCCTGGAGGTGGGGCCCGGTATGGGTGTGCTGACGAAGTACCTCCTCTCGATCTATCGGGATACCGTCGTCGTCGAGCTGGACGGGGAGTCCGTGGAGTACCTGCGGGAGGCCTTCCCCGAGCTGGAGGGCGACCGGCTCATCGAGGGAGACTTCCTGACGCTCCCCCTTGATCGGATCTTCCCGGAGGGGCAGCCCTTCCTCCTCATCGGCAATTACCCGTACAATATCTCCAGTCAGATCTTCTTCCATATGCTGGAGTACCGCGACCTGATCCCGATGGCCGGGGGGATGCTCCAGCGGGAGGTGGCGCGCCGCCTGACATCCGGGCCGGGCACGAGGGACTACGGCATCCTCACGGTGCTTCTGCGTGCGTGGTACGACGCGGAGTACCTTTTCACGGTTCCGCCGGGCGCTTTTACTCCTCCGCCCAAGGTGCAGAGCGGCGTCCTCAGGCTGACACGCAACGACCGCACCTCCCTCGGCGTGAGTGAGCAGTCCTTCCGACGGGTGGTCAAGGCGGCCTTTGCCCAGCGACGCAAGATGATCCGCTCCTCACTGAGGGGACTGCTCCCGGAGTCGGTCCCGCCGGAGATTGAGCGCTACCTGACGATGCGCCCCGAGCAGCTCGACGTGGAGGACTTCATTGCCCTCACCGCAGCTGTGGGCGAAAAGACGATCTGCCCTAATGATGAAGAAACGCTGAGATGATCGAATTGACCCCCGAACTAACGAAGGAGCTCCGTCACTACCTCGAGACCAACGATGCGGCAAAGCTGCAGCGCACCTTCCACGCGATGCACCCGACCGACATCGCCACCTTCATCGACGACCTCTCCGATGAGGATGCGACGCGTGCCCTCCGGGTGCTCCCTGATGTCAAGGTGGCGGATGTCATCACCGAGATGGATGAGGACCGGCGACGTGAGATCCTCTCCCTCGTGCCGGAGCAGGAGATCGCCACGAAGATCGTCCAAAATATGGATACCGACGACGCCGCCGACCTGATCCGTGACCTGCGGAGCGAGCGGCAGGATGCGATCCTCGCCCATATCCCCGACCTGGAGCAGGCGGGCAATATCGTTGACCTCCTCCACTACGATGAGGACACCGCCGGCGGTGTGATGCGGAAGGAGATGATCGTGGTGAATGCCAATTGGTCCATGCCCATGTGCCTCGACGAGATGCGCCGTCAGGCCGAGGAGCTGGATGAGATCTACTACGTCTACGTCGTCGATGACCTGAAGCGACTGATAGGCATCCTGCCGACGAAGACCGTCATCACCAATCCCTCCATCAGCGAGATCCGGTACGTGATGCTCCCCAATCCCGTCATCCTCCACGAGAGCGACTCCATGGATACGGTGATCAAGACCTTTGACCAGTACGACCTCGTTGCCATACCTGTCGTCGATGCTCTCGGGCGGCTCAAGGGCGTCATCACCATCGATGACGTGGTGGATGAGATGCGTGAGAAGCACGAGGCTGAGAGCCAGATGGCGAGCGGTCTCTCCTCCGACATCGACACGTCCGACAATATCTTCAAGCAGACCGGTGCCCGTCTCCCGTGGCTCCTGATTGGGATGATCGGGGGGATCTTCAATAGTCAGCTCCTCGGCATCTACGACAGCGTCTTCTCGATGATCCCGCAGATCTCCCTCTTCATCCCACTCATTGGTGGTACGGGAGGTAATGTCGGTATGCAGTCCTCCACCATCGTCGTGCAGGATCTCGCACGCGGGACACTCGACCTGAAGCGCATCCCCCGCACGATACTCAATGACCTCTGTGTCGCACTCGTGATCGCCAGCGTGATCAGTATGGTCGTTTTTGTCTACAATTATTTTTACATCAAGGATATGCTGGTGATGGCAAGCGTCTCCATCAGCCTCTTTGTCGTGGTGATCTGCGCCAGCCTCTTCGGCTCGGTGATCCCGCTCCTGATGAATGCGGTGAAGATCGACCCCGCGCGCGCCACCGGTCCCTTCATCACGATCTTAGATGACCTCATCGGTATGTTTGTCTACATGACCATCACCCAAGCCCTCTATGGCCACTTCCGCTGATCTCCCTGCCATGAGGCGCCTTCTTTTCCTCCTTCCCCTCTTCCTCTCTCTTCTCCTCCTCTCCACCGGCTGCGGATCCCGCAAGAGTGTGGTCCAAAAGGCCGCCGAGAGGGCCTACGACGCGGACTACAAGGTTCCCCGGCGGGAGGTCCGCGCTGTCTGGTTTCCCACCATCTACCGCTCCCGGTATGCGTGGATGACAGTCGCGGAGCTGCAGAGCGACCTGCGGCAGAAGGTTGACCGACTGGCGGAGCTAGGGGTCAATGTGATCTACTTCCAGGTCCGACCCGAGGCAGATGCCTGGTACTACTCTCCCTATGAGCCCTGGAGCCGCTTCCTCACCGGAGAGCAGGGTAGGGCGCCGGAGCCACTCTGGGATCCGCTTGCCTTTATGGTCAAGATATGCCACGAGCGCTTCATCGAGCTACACGCCTGGATCAATCCCTACCGCGCTGTCGCCGACATCGGCTCTTACGTCGCCCCGGGGCATCCCTCCCGCAAGCATCCCGAGTGGTTTGTCCGCTACGGCAAGCAATTGCTCTTCGATCCCGGCCTCCCCGAGGTGCGCGCCTACACCTGCAAGGTGGTGCGCGACATCGTCACCCGCTATGATGTGGATGGGATCCACCTCGACGACTACTTCTACCCCTATCCGATAGCGGGGGAGACCTTTGACGACGACGAGACCTACCGCCGCTATGGTGCCGCCTTTGCCTCCAAGGGCGACTGGCGGAGGGACAATGTCACCCGACTGATCCGTGACCTGTCCCGCACGATCCACAGCGTCAAGCCCTACGTCCAGCTCGGCATCAGCCCCTTCGGCATCTACCGCAATGAGCGGACCCATCCCATAGGGTCGAAAACGGCAGGACTGCAGAATTACGACGACCTCTACGCCGACCTCCTCCTCTGGGACGAGGAGGGGCTCGTAGACTACGTCGTCCCTCAGATCTACTGGAATATGGGGAATAAGGTGGCAGACTACACCGAGCTGGTACTCTGGTGGTCGCGCCATATCCACCACGCGCAACTGGTCGTCGGTCAACACGTGCGCCGCACGATGGATGGCGGGCAGCTCCACCCCAAGCTCGTACTCGCCGCCGAGCATGCCGCAGGCAACGCCATCTGGCCCGGGGATGACCTCTGGGGCAACTCCTACAGGGGGATTGCCGATCAGCTCCACCGGGACTACTGGTCCCTCCCGGCCCGCCTCCCCGAGCGTCCCTATCCCGCCACCGTGGAGCCCTTCCCGGAGCCGGAGCGGGATGCCGCAATCCTCCGGGGGACCGGTAGGCAGGAGCTGGTCTGGATGGACGACCTACCCCTCCCACCGGGTCAGGAGACCGCCTACTACCTGGTCTACTGCCACAAGCGCGGGGCCTCCCTCCGCAAGGCCCTTGATCCCGAGAATATCGTCGGGCGCACCCACGATACCCGCTTTTGTCCGCTCGACTTAGGAGGGACGTTCAGGGTCGCCTTCACCATCACCCGCATTGATCGCTTCGGCCACGAGCACGTGATCGCGCGAGAGATCAATGCGGTCCTATGATCTGAGATAGTTTTTTATTGTAGAGAAAATAGAAGAATAGCCATGAGCCACAAGATTGCTTTTACCTTTGCCCCCTTTAAGCCCGAGGGCTACGACGAACTGAGCGAGAAGGGCTGTGAGGTCTTCATGCCCGAGCCCGGCTTTATCTATGACCCCGAGGACCTCTCCGCCCTCCCGGCGGATGCTGAGGTGATCGCCTCAAGCTTCACCCACCCGATCACCGAGGAGGTGATGGACCACTTCCCTCACCTCAGGCTGATTGCCAACTACGGTGTCGGCTTCAATAACATCGACCTCGATGCCGCCAAGAAGCGCGGCATCGCCGTCGCCAATACCCCCCGGTCGGTGATCCGGGGGACGGCGGAGCTGACGATGGCGCTCCTGCTGTCGCTCACCCGGCGCATCACCATATGGGACAGCCGCCTGCGCCGCGATCGCGATGCGGTCAATACCGGGCTTATGGGGACTGACCTCGGCGGTAAGACGATCGGGCTCGTCGGCTTTGGCAATATCGCCCGCCGCGTCGCCGACTTCCTCCGCCCCTACGGCGTGACCATACTATATAATAAGCGTCACCGGCTCGACCCGCTCGAGGAGGAGGCACTCGGCGTCACCTATGCCGACCTGGAGACCCTCCTCCGGGAGAGCGACATCGTCTCCCTCCACACCCCGCTCAATGCCGACTCCAGGCACCTCATCAATGCCGACACCATCGCCCTGATGCGTGACGGGGTTATCCTCGTCAATGTCGCCCGAGGAGCGGTGATGGACGAGCAGGCGGTGGTCGACGCCCTCCGGAGCGGCAAGCTCGCCGGGGCAGCCTTAGATGTCTTTGAGCATGACGACAAGCCCCTCGATGCCCTATACGACATGGAGAACGTGGTGATGACGCCCCACGTGGGCACCCAGACGACCGAGTCCCGCCTCTCTATGGAGTACGAGCACCGGGACAATATCCTCGGCTTCCTCCTCGGGGATCGTCGTGTCGCCTACGTCTACAACCCCTCCGACCCCAAGTAACGGATCGACCCCCGGGTCGCACACACAT
>CAMXXM010000055.1 GCA_947253195.1 uncultured Porphyromonas sp. | reverse complement strand
GCGGAATTCTTTGCCCCTTTTTCACCCCTTATCTTTTTCTTGCGGAATTAAGGTCGGCAGCCCACACCTCTGGGAAATCTCCAATACCAATATTAGTGAAATCTAATACCGATATTAGATTTCACTAATATCGGTATTAGATCGACGCCCTATTATCGGGCATTGGACACCCCATTAGGGGGATGATATCATCTAAACTTGGACCGCTGCGTAAAGTACGTACGCTTCCCCAAGAGCTACCGTACTCTTTTCCAACGTTACCGACTATGTCAGATTGAGTTACTCTTCGAGGATTTATCTATTACATTCTTTGTTGCTTCAATCTTCCGGTCAGCATAGAGGACAACGTCCTTAATCACCAACTTCTGAATAGCGGAAATTAGGGTTTCCATACATACGTACCATTTAGCTATGCCATATGGATCGTATGAGATCAACCATCCACTGAAGCTCGTCCTCAGTCTGGCAATTAGCGAGGATCTCATCTCGCCTCTCGGTGCTGAGAATAAAGGCCTCATTACAGCCGGTCTTGATGCCGTAGTTGATCTCTATATATCCTAACATAGGATGTTGGGAGAGTGTTAGTAGAGGGGAAAAAGGTGTTAGTCGGTGTGGAAAACTTTTTCTCCCATTTTGCTTGCTATTGTGGGCGAAAAAAGGAACTCAGAAAGCCCTTCGAATAGCCAAACTTTTACCCCTAAAGTTATGCACTACTTTTCCACAGCCCAACCCACACTTAGCGCTACCCGCCAAAGTCGCTTCAGTAAGGCGTTCCTCGGGGAGTCAGTCTGTTTCACCAACACTTTCCACATTCTTCCTCATCATCCTTCACAGCATTACATCAAGTCTATCTCTCTAAAGGTATAATAGGAGTAAAGGAGCAGACACTTCGGTCAAGCTTCTAAGGAGTGAAGACTGATGTGCCGACCTCTATGGTGACTCATTAATCTGTAAGTTTGCTGTGTAAATAGCGGCTCTAACCGACTTAATAGCAGGGATCGAAATATGCAACACTTAACTCTGAGCAACGACCAAAAAGAGAAAGCTCGCTTCATAAGCAGTAATCCATTCGCTGACTTCTCGACACTGGAGAGCTACGAGATAATAGATCTAGCAATCTACTGGGCCTACTACTCCGCTAAGATCGAGGGCAATACCTATACCTACGTAGAGACCGAGTGCCTCCTCAAGGACGGCATCACCTCTCCGAAAACCTACACAGAGGCCGCTATGCTCAAGAACTTATACAACTCGTTTATCGACTGTGTAGAGCATATCAAAAAAGGAGATGAGTTAAGGCTAAACACCCGTACCATAATGGAGCTGCATGCTATGCTGACAAATGACCTCTTGCCTGTCTTCCAAAGGGGCACCTTGAGGTCACACGCGGTCAGAATAACCGGCACTGACTATATCCCGCCATCAGACCCTGCATTGATTGAGCAGAAGCTCGCACAGATACTTACAGAGCAAGAGGAGTACGAAGACCCCTTTGTACACTCCATGTTTCTGCACTGTAACTTAGCTCGCCTGCAACCATTCTCGGACGGCAATAAGAGGACCTCAAGGCTTGTGGAGAGCATCGTACTGATGAGCGCTCACATCATCCCGGTGCGTTCAAGCAAGCAGGCAGACATACTCCGATACCGAGACGCCATAGCTTCTTTCTATGAGAAGGAAGACTACAATCCATACATTGATTACGCCCTGGATATGCAACTGCAGAGGATCAATGAGGTAGCGCCACCTAAGTACCAATGGCGATAAGAGAGCCGCAGGGCTACGCTAAATATTGAAAAACGGATTGAGAAGTCAAGGAGGCACCCCTTGTCGGTAACACCGGGATAGGATTGATAGTGCGGATCGCAATAGGTTGGGTGATTAGTTTACGACCATTTTCACTGGTCATCGAGTTGCGCGATGCGCCACGGATGACCGGAGGCTAGGTAGAAGCGGCCCTAATCTCCTACAGTCTTAAATACTGAAAGATGATTTAGAATACCAACAGTAAAGGCGCAGAAGTAGTGTCTTTCGATTGTCCGTGCGTGCCTTTCTGGAGAACAGAAAAAGCTTACTTATACCTCACCCCTACTAAAGGGACGTTAAGTCTGTGGGTTAGGAAAAAGATTGATTAACTTTGTGCCTAAGAGGGTCACCACCCCCTCAGTAGACCATATGTAGGCCCGGTATGAGTCATCACCACAGTCTCTGTCGGATACTCTGCATACGAATCGGAGTTTTTACCTTTTACAAATTTATAATGAAGAATCTACTATCACTCCAAAGCAGGCATTTTCTTCTGCTGCTCATGTGCTTGGTGTTTGCTCTTCCGCTATCGGCGCAGAGCAAGCTCACAGTGAAGGGCCATGTAGTGGACGAACAGAATGAGCCCATCATCAGTGCCACGGTGGTCGTCATCGGGCAGGCCAATATGGGAGCAATGACTGACATTAATGGAAACTTCCAGATAGCCGACGTCCCCTCCGACGCTACGCTACGCTTCTCCTACGTGGGATATAAGACGCTCGAGATCCCTCTGAAGGGACGCACCTCTCTGACGGTGGTCCTCAAGGAGGATAGCGAGCTCCTCGATGAGGTCGTCGTCACCGCTCTTGGCATCAAGCGCCAGACAAAGGCGCTGGCCTACAATGTCCAGGAGATCAAGGGAGACCAGCTCAGCTCACGTAAGGATCCCAACTTTGTCAACTCCCTCAACGGCAAGATCGCCGGCGTCACCATCAATACCAGCTCCGCCGGTATGGGTAGTGCCGCAAGGGTGGTCATGAGAGGTACCAAGTCCATCCAGGGCAATAACAACGCTCTCTACGTGATCGATGGTGTGCCGATCTACTCCCTGACACAGGAGCAGGGCTCAGGTCGCTTCTCCTCCTCCGGCTCTACGGAGAGTGCTGCGGACATCAATCCTGACGATATTGCCTCTATCTCTGTCCTCACCGGTGCCTCCGCAGCCGCCCTCTATGGATCGGCAGCAGCCAATGGTGCCATCCTCATCACCACGAAGAAGGGTCAGGCGGGAACGCCCAAGGTATCCTACGCCATGAATATGGACTTTGGGCGACCGATGATCCTGCCGGAGTTTCAGAGTCGCTACGGTAGTCAGGGCAACCTCCTCTCCTGGGGCTCTCTGATCCCGGAGGGCGACCCGAGATGGGAGGTAGGCGACTTCTTCCGGACGGCATCCAATATGACGCACTCCGTCTCCGTCTCCGGAGGTACGGAGCGCAACCAGACCTACGTCTCCGGCAGTGTGACGACGACGAAAGGTCTCGTTCCTAATAACAGCTACAATAGATGCAACCTGTCGGCACGCAATAATGCCTCCTTCCTTAAGGATCGCCTGACCATCGGCACCTCGGCAGGTCTTGTATTCGAGGACCATATGAACCTCATCAACCAGGGTGAGTACATGAATCCTCTCGTAGCAGCTTACCTCATGCCGAGAAGCGAGAGCTTGGAGTCGGTCAGGAACTTTGAAAAAGCCGACCCCAGCCGCAACATTTATGTCCAAAACTGGGCGTACGGCAACGGGGACTACACCCTCCAAAACCCCTACTGGATTGCGTACAGAAACCTCCGCGGCACCAAGCGCGAGCGCTACATCTTGGGGCTGAATGCCAAGTACGATATCATGAAGTGGTCCGAGTCGGACTTCTGGAACGTCGCCGGCCGTGTCCGGTGGGATCGTACGCTCGTCAAGTCTACGGACAAGCGCTACGCGACAACCGAGAAGACCCATGACGTCAGCAAGAATGGCTACTATGGCGAGCTGAAGGGAAGCGAGAGCCAGACCTACGCCGACCTCCTCACGACGGTAAATAAGGGATTTGAGCTGCAGAATGACTGGCGGCTCAATGTCAATGCCACCCTCGGTACCTCCATCCAGGACACCCGCTACGACGACACCACCTATGGCGGTCCGCTGCGAGAGGACGGCATCCCCAACGTCTTCAACATCTTCAATATCGATCAGGCTGCCCAGAAGACCAAGCCGATCCCTCACGGATGGATCGAGCAGACGCAGAGTATCTTTGGGAGCTTGGAGCTGGGACTCAATTCCTACCTCTACCTGACCCTCACGGGACGTAATGACTGGGCATCACAGCTCGCCAATTCGCCCCAGAAGTCGTTCTTTTACCCCTCCGTGGGTCTCTCCGGCGTCATTACCGAGATGCTTGATGAGGAGACCTACCAGAGGATCCGTCCGGTGCTCAATTACTTCAAGGTGCGTCTCGCATACAGCTCGGTTGCCTCTCCATTCCAGCGCGGTCTGACGACTCCGGTCTACCTCCCGGATGAGGACAGCAAGAAGTACAAGACCCAGACCTACTTCCCCATCGGTCAGCTCTATCCGGAGCGTACCAACTCATACGAGGTCGGTATCTCCTCTCGCTGGCTCAATGGCCTCATCACCCTCGACGGGAGCTACTACCTGACTGACACCAACAATCAGACCCTGCGCGTCGCCGCCTCTCCCTCCTCTGGCTACGACGCCGTCTACATCCAGACCGGTAGCGTACGCAACCAAGGTGTGGAGCTTGCCCTGGGACTTCACTTGGGCAAGGGCGAGGGCTTCCGCTACGACGGCAACTTCACCTACGGATACAATCACAATAAGATCGTGGAGCTGGCCGACAACTACTACAACCCCCTCACGCAGGAGCAGGAGTCACAGCCCTTCCTCGACATGAATAGCATGGGCTCGATGCACTATATCCTCAAGAAGGGCGGCTCACTCGGTGACATCTACACCACACAGGACTTTACGCGCGATGCTAAGGGCCGTGTGCTGGTCAATAAGAATGGTTCCCTGAGTGTCTCCAACTTCAAGGACGACCGGATGGTCAAGCTCGGCAGTGTGCTCCCGAGCCACAACCTCGGCTGGACCAACGAGCTATCCTACAAGGGACTGAGCTTGGGCTTTGCCCTTACCGGTCGTGTCGGAGGCGTGGTCGTATCCATGACTCAGGCAGCCCTCGACCACTACGGCGTCTCTGAGGCGACTGCCGCAGCTAGGGATCTCGGCTTTGTGCCGGTCGATGGCAGACCTATCGATCCTCAGAGCTACTTCAGCGCCCGGGGTAAGAATCGCCTGGCGCAGTACTACGTCTACGATGCCACCAACTTCCGTCTGCAGGACCTCCACATCTCCTACAGATACAAGTTCCCCGCATCCATTTTCATCTCCGATGCCACGCTGTCCCTCTATGGGAGGAACCTGTGCTTCATCTACAATAATGCTCCCTTCGATCCCGAGTCTGTCTCCTCGACGGCCAATTACAACCAAGGTATGGACTACTTCATGCTGCCGTCCCAGAGGACTCTCGGATTTAGTCTAAGTCTCAATTTCTAAGTCACACACTTGAGCTCTTATGAAAAATATAAATCTTACCCTCACTGCTTTTTTGGGCTTCACGCTCCTCGTAAGCGCCTGCACGAAGAAGTTTGAGGACTATAATAAAGATCTCTCAGGCATCACGGAGGCAGAGATGTCCCGTATCCCCACCGGAGGTGCGGAGCTGAGCCAGCTCATCAATTGGGTCATCCCCAATCAGGAAAACGGCTACCAGATGGACTACGACCTCCCGGGCGTCCTGTCCGGCTTTGTCGGTTCGCCCAATTTCACCTCCGACTTTGCCCGATATGCCCCCAATCAGACATGGAATGACTACCCCTTTGACGACACCTTCGGGAAACACCTCTACACTCAGTACAATGTCCTGAAGCGGAAGAGCGAAGGCGATATGACCAAGCCCTACTTTGCGCTCGGCACCCTCCTCCGCATCGCCATAGTCCACCGCGTGGCGGACTGCTACGGGCCGGTGCCCTACTCCAAGGTCACCGGAGTGGATCTCCGCGTCCCCTACGATACTGAGGAGGAGCTCTATACCGCTATGCTCGCAGATCTCAAGACTGCCGTAGAGGCGCTCGACGAGACTCCCGTGGGGGATCTCTCGTACAAGGACTACGACACCGTCTACGGCGGCGACATGCATAAGTGGGCCGCCTATGGGCGCTCCCTGATGCTGCGCATGGCGATCCGCATCTCCGGCGTGGCTCCCTCCATGGCCAAGGAGTATGCAGAGTATGCGGTGCAGAAGGGCGTCATCAAGAGCAATGACCTTGCGGCTGCCCTGCCATCGATCGACAACCCTGCTGTCAAGATGAATGACTGGAACGACTCTCGCGTAGGGGCTGATATCGTGGAGTATATGCTTGCCTTTGGCGATCCTCGCACCTCCGCCTACTTCACTGCCGTACGTGGAGAGAAGCCATTCGGCCTTCACGTGCCGCCCGTTAAGGGCTTTAAGGGCGATTCTAAGCAGGATGAGTACTCTCGCGTGAATGTCGCAAAAGACTCGCCCATCTACCTGATCACTGCCGCCGAGGTCTCTTTCCTAAGGGCAGAGGGTAAGCTGCTCGGCTGGAGCGTCGGCGACAAGAGCGCTCGCGAGTACTATGAGGAGGGAATCCGCCTCTCCTGCGAGCAGTGGGGCGTAGAGGTAGGCGACTATCTCTCCTGTGTGGAGACCAGAGGAGGCTTCCAGGATCCCGTCTTCCCCTCTGCAGATGTCCCCTCCTTCTCGTCCGACATCACGGTCTCCTGGGATGCTGCTGCCGGTGACAAGGAGAGGGAGCTGGCTCAGATCATCACCCAGAAGTGGATCGCACTCTTCCCCTACAACACCATCGAGGCGTGGTCCGAGTGGCGCCGCACCGGGTACCCCAATCTCCTCACCGCTACCGTCAACGAGAGCAAGGACTGTCAGGACATCGTGCGCAGAGCCGATGGCAAGGACTATGGTGGCATGAGGCGCTTCGCTTTCTCCAATAAAGAGAAGGTCAATAACCTGGAGAATGTGAATGCCATCCTCCCCTCCCTGAATGGCCCGGATACACACGCCACCGATCTCTGGTGGGCACTCAAGAAGTAATCCCCCTACATCAAGATAGTATTGTATGAATAAGAATAGATATTTCATCGCACTCCTGCTGCCACTGCTGGCCCTCGGCAGCTGTGCGGACTGGACCACCCAGGAGCCCATCCCCGTAGAGGCTCCCGTACTCCGTCCGGCAGACAAGGTCGTTAGGGAGTATAAAGCTGATATTTTCTCTCGCCCCATCGTCATCGGGATGATGTACGACTGGTGCAAGCAACCACTCCACTGGCTGTCGGAGACCCCGGACAGCCTTGACGTGGTGATCCTCAAGGGGGTGACGGAGGAGCTCACCTCCACTCAGAGCTACGACCTCGCAAGCGCTCGGAGTGCCAAGCACACCAGGGTACTCCTCGGCATGGACCTCAGTCAGTACGATGTCAGCGGCTCCAAGGAGCTCGACCGACAGCTCACTAAGGAGCGAATGACCCTAAATACCAAGTGGGCTGCCGCCGGGACCGAGGTGACACCCGAGGAGAGGGAGAAGGAGCTATCCGCCATGACTGAGAGAGTGACCAAGGAGCTGCATGACAAGTGGCTCCGGTCCGCCCGGCAGGAGATCGTCAGAGGTCTCGGGCTGCTCTCCAAGACGCCCTTCGACGGCTACTCGATCAAGCTCCCCGTGGACTTTGCGCTCTTTGACAAGGCCGAGATCACCGATATCCTCGCTGACCTCCACAAGCGTGCCTCCTCGCAGAGGGCTGACTACCTTATCGCCGTCGAGAGCCCCTATGCTGAGGCTGCCTCCTTTGTCGAGAAAGCGACCTGGGTGCTCTACAGCTGCACCGCAGTCGACCCTACCCTCGCACACTTCACCGAGCAGGCATCACTGTGGTCCGGTAGTCGATTTGTCCCCACCATCAATCTCTCGGATAAGAAAAACGCCATCGGCTACCCCGACAGCCCCATCTTCTCCGC
>CAMXXM010000054.1 GCA_947253195.1 uncultured Porphyromonas sp. | reverse complement strand
GCTCTCAGGTGTGGAGTCTGCAGAGGTCTCCCTCAAGGATGGTCGCGTATCGATCATCTACGATGATGACCAGACCGATACTGAGGAGCTGGGGTTTGCTGTGCGTGATGCGGGCTACACTCTGGTGCTGCCCGGTGAGAATCCTGAGACTCCCAAGAGTGCCACTGCTCACCCCACCGATGGGACAGAGGTGTCACAGAAGCGACTCTTCACGGTGACGGGGATGCACTGTGCCGCCTGTGTCAGTGCCGTGCAGGAGCGGCTCCTCAAAACAAAGGGCGTGCGCGACGCGGAGGTCAATCTGATGGAGGGCCGGACACTCATCTCCTATGATGATCGAGAGACCTCTCCAGTCAAGCTTCGGGAGGCTGTACGGTCCATCGGCTACGATATGCTGATCGATGAGGACGCAGAGATACAAGACAGAGAGCTGATGAGCTCGCAGGAGAGCGCTCTTCGCCTTTTGCTCCGTAAGCTGGTCCTTACTGCCGTGCTGTCCATCGTTGCCATGGGGCTGATGATGACCCACGAGAGCATCGGTCTCTCTCCTAAGCTCACCTATATTCTCTCCTTTGCCTTTGGAGCAATTATCTACATCTATGCTGCAGGGGATTACGTGCGTAGGGCGACGAAGCAGCTCACCAAGGGATCCTTTACCATGGACACCCTCATCGCTATGAGTACTACTGTCGCCTTTCTCTACAGCACCATCCGCTTCGTTTTTGTAGAGGAGCCGGCACAGGTCGGGCTGATGCATACGTACTTCGATGTCATAGGGATGATCATGACCTTTATCCTCCTCGGTCGGTATATCGAGGAGCGGGCCAAGAGGCGGACCACAGACTCACTCCGCAAGCTGATGTCTCTCGCCCCGCAAGAGGCTATGGTGATGGTGGGCGAGAGCTTTGTTCGTCGCGATATTAAGGAACTAAGGGTAGGGGATGAGGTTATGCTCCGTAAGGGAGATCGGGTGCCTGTGGACGGCATCCTCCTCTCGGAGGGTGCCTTTGACGAGAGCAGTATCACAGGCGAACCTATCCCTGTGGAGAAGGTGGCCGGAGATGAGGTTTTCTCTGGCTCTCTCTCTGTTGGCAGGGCTGCCATCCTCCGTGCCACCAAGGTGGGGCGTAAAACACTCCTCGGCAGGATCATTGCCACCGTCCGTCGGGCGCAGGCAAGTAAGGCTCCCATTCAGCGTATTGCAGATAGGATTGCTTCGGTCTTTGTCCCCGCTGTGCTTGTCATCGCACTCCTTACCCTATGCCTCTGGGGTCTCTGCTCTGATGCCCCGGAGCCTTGGCTCAGGGGACTGGATCACGCCATCAGTGTCCTGGTGATCGCCTGCCCTTGTGCCCTTGGGCTGGCGACCCCGACCGCCATCACCGTAGCTATGGGAAAGGCCTCTCGCAATGGCCTCTTGATCAAGGATGCTGTCGCTCTAGAGCAGCTGGGTAAGGTCACCGATGTCGTACTTGATAAGACAGGGACCATCACCATTGGGCAGCCCAAGGTGGTTGATGCCAAGTGGGCTACGGAGGATAACCATCTTCTAAAGTCGCTCTTGGTGCAGGCAGAGGAGAAGTCATCGCACCCGCTTGCGAGTGCGATCGTCTCTCGGTATGGTCACCGAGTGGAGGAGGATCTTCCTCTGGAGGTAAGGGAGACTGCCGGGGGGGGGATCGCTTTCGATTACAAGGGTAAGACTTATCGGGCAGGTCAGCGGCGATTTGTCGGCGATCCTGACTTGACTGAGGAGATGCAGCAGCTGGAGAGCCTCCATCCGGACAGCACCCTTATCTACTACACCTGTGATGGAGAGCTGCTCGCACTGCTTGCTCTCGAGGATAAGCTGCATCCTGAGACTGAGATTGCTCTTAGTCGCCTGAGAGAGCGGACCGGCGTGGAGCTACACCTCCTCTCCGGTGACACTCAGGCTCGGGTTGATGCCATAGCTGCTCCACTCGGCATTCAGAAGGCTCAGGGCGGTATGCTCCCACTTGACAAGAAGAGCTATGTCGATGACCTACGCAAGGATGGTAGAGTAGTTGCCATGGTGGGCGACGGGATCAATGACTCCCCGGCACTTGCCTCAGCCGACCTGAGTATTGCTATGGGTAACGGCAGCGATATAGCGACGGACGTGGCTCAGGTGACCGCCCTCGGCAACTCTCCCTTTGCCATCGAGCGCGCCATCCATCTCTCCAAGTCGACCATTCGGATCATCTATGAAAACTTCCTCTGGGCGTCAATCTACAATATCGTTGCGATCCCGCTTGCTGCCGGACTATTCACCTCTGTGGTGATCGATCCGGCAGTGTCAGCCGCTGCGATGGCCTTCAGCTCCGTCTTGGTGGTGCTCAATTCGCTTCGCCTCCGCTCAGTGCGTCTGTGATCCTCCTTGGTACCAAGGGGTTTTGCTTGGTAGTACCAAATAGTAGGACCGAGAAGGACTTAATATATATGATAGGAGCGATTATTGGAGATGTTGCAGGCTCATCCTATGAGTTTGACAACGATATGGAGCACTACGACCTTGACCTATTCCATGAGGGGACGACCTTTACCGACGATACGGTCTGCACAATTGCGGTGGCTGATGCGATCCTGCAAGGAAAGAGCTATGAGTCCTCGCTACTGGAGTGGTGCCATCGATACCCAGGGAGGGGATATGGAGGGCGTTTCCTCGGCTGGCTCCTCTCGGATGCCCCCAAGCCCTATGGGAGCTACGGTAATGGCTCTGCGATGAGAGTGTCGCCGGTGGGGTGGGCATTTGAGAGCGTAGAGAGTACCCGCGCCCAAGCTGAGTGTAGCGCTGAGCCTACACACAATCATCCGGAGGGGATCAAGGGGGCTCAGGTGATCGCCGAGGCGATCTTCCGTCTGAGGTGCGGTGAGTGGGACAAGATCCAGGAGCTCCTAATCACTTCGTATGGAGCTGACTATGAAAGTAATCTGCCAGCAGCGGGTGTCTTCGATGAGACGTGCCAGGGGTGTGTCCCTCTCGCACTGACGATACTGCTTCGGTCGACTGACTATGAGGATGCCATACGCTCCGCTATACACTACGGGGGTGACAGCGACACGTTGGCAGCAATTGTCGGCGGGATGGCGGAAGCCTACTATGGTGTGCCGGACGACTTGGCCGAGAAGGCACTCACCTACTTGCCTGATGAGATGTGTCTGGTCTATGAGGACTTCAGGAGCAAGTATATGCAGTAAGATCACCGGGTAGTGCCGGGACTACAGGTCCAGAGGTGGCAGTACCGCGAGTGTGGTCTCGGGGTAATGCTTTTGGAGGTAGCCCCTGAGGTACCGCTCTGTCTCCGCAGTGATACGCTCATCGGTCGAGATCCCCTTATTATATACCAGCAGCGGGGTAGGGATGTCTCTATGGGCGAGCGCTTCCATACTCAGGAGTATGTGATTGATGCTTCCCAACTTAGCCGTCCCGACTAGGATACAGGGGAGTCCCTCTTGGGAGATATAGTCGATATTGAGGAAGTCCTCGGTGAGGGGAACCATCAGCCCCCCCGCGCCCTCTATTAGCACCTTGTCATACTCTTTCTCCAGCCGATGGGTATTGGCAGTAGCCTTGTCGTACTCCGGCTCCCTGCCGTCTATCGCCAGCGCCATATGGGGTGAACAGGGATAGGAGTAAATGAGGCAGCAGGTAGTCCCGTCGAGATCCTCAGGCAGGAGAGTCCTCTCCTCGATCTGACGGTGAACCGTGATGTCCTCTGAGATGCCGTGATTGCCTGTCTGGATAAGTTTCTGAGTAATCACGCTGACGCCATCATCAAGGAGTGCTTTGGAGATGAAACCGGTGGCTACTGTCTTGCCGGCATCGGTATCGATGCCTGAGACGAAGTAGGTGTGGAGGGGAAGTAATTCTTTCATTTCTTATTTTCTCTTTCGCCATCCCGAGCCTCTCAATCCCACGTAGGTGAGGGGTAAGGGGGCTCCAGGAGACAAGTGTAAGTTATTTCGATAGGAGCGCTCCAGCTCTACTATTCGTCGGGGCGTCCAGAGACCACCAGAGGAGAGGCTATTGGTGCCAGTGTCGCGCAGGTGGCGCAGTAGTCGGATAAGGGTGGGGAAGTGGAGCGTCCGGCGCTGCTCGACCAGCCGGATCTCCTCGAAGCCTGTTTCCTCCATAGCTCGCCCGATCTCACGACGAGACGGGTAGCGAAGCCCCGCCCCGGTGACTGCGGTGAGCTCCTGTAGGTTGCCGGGCAAGAAAGTACTGAATATTAGCTGTCCATCATCTGCTAAGGCCTTATAAGCCTTGGGGAAGAAAGCGAGCGGATCCTCCCACCACTGGATGCAGGAGGCGGAGGCGACCACATCGCACTCTCCCGGCCAGTCTATGACCTCAGCGTCACCGGGGAAGAAGAGAGCGTTGTCCCCCACCTTCTCTCTCAGAGGGGTCTCCATATCGGGTGAGAGATCGTTGCAGACCAGGTGGCAGTGCGGTAGTCTCGCTCGAAGTAGCCCCGAGAGCAGCCCCGTCCCGCAGCCTATCTCCAGTACGGTCCCGCACTCTATCGGCTCAAGCAGCTGCACCAGTTCCTCAGCTATGCTACGCTGTACCTCACCACCAGCCTCGTAAGTCGGTATGCATCTGGAGAAGTGGTTGGCGATATTCTGCTTCTGTGCGGTTAGCAATTGAGTAGGTCTCTCCATGACTTGAAGTGGTTTCCGAAGACCAAGTGTGGTGCTGATGGTAAAGTGGTGACCGCGATGCACCTCTCCGTCCAAAACAACCGCTGTCCGGCAGGTGGAATCACCAGGTCCCTCTCACAGATGAGGGCCTTAGTCCATGGTACTCGACAGCTCATAATAGACCCTCCGAGCTTCTCTACTCGTTGTAATTCTTCTCGGTAGGCGAGTGTCCCTCGGTGACCCGGCAGGGCGAGGAAGTGTGATGTCTCCTTGCTGGAGAGACACATCTGACGGACGAAGTGGTGGTACATCTCTCTATCCAATGACGATGCCATCTGTCGGTAGTCTGCTTCCCTGATACCATAGCGGTCGGAGATCAGGGCAGGAGTGCCACAGACGGCAATCGCTTTTTCCGGGGATGGGTAGCAGTCTCGGTAGTACTCTGCTGCCCACACGCCCATACTCCATGCGACGACGTAGAGCCTGCTGTAGTGTGTCAGGTCCGGCCACTGTACGGTGTCACCGCCATAGTCCGATACTGACACGAGCGTCCACTCAGCGGGTAGCTCCATTCTATCAATGAGTGACAGCGGAGCACCCCAGCCACTGAAGTAGAGGAGAGCAGTCCCCGATGCTGTCCCCCGATGCCTAATCCCTACATCCATCGCTTCATCACCTCCGCTATGTGATCGATCTCCTCGGCATTCATCGCGCTTGTGAGCGATAGCCTGAGACGCTCTGTCCCGGCTGGTACGGTGGGCTTCCTGATCGGTCGTACGTAGAGTCCCTGCCGCCTAAAGTCCTCTGCCGCCTCTGTCACCCGCTCCTCTCCGGGGACGACCAAGCTGATGATCTGACTCTCAGGTGTACGTCCGACCCGACCTCCCAGTCGTCGGATCATCTCTTGCAGGTGCTGACGCCGATCCTCCATTTCTCTTACTTTCCTTAGGAGAAAAAGGGTCCACCCGACCATTATTGGGGGTAAGGCTGTTGTGTAGATCAGAGGTCGGGCCTGTGAGACAAGGAGCTCCCTTAGGCTCTCTGACTGTAGAGAAAAAGCGCCCACTGAGCCGAGTGCCTTTCCCAGAGTACCGATCAACACATCGACTTCACTGACGAGCCCCTTCTCCCGGCAGATCCCCAGACCACCTCCTCGGACTCCGACTGAGTGTGCCTCATCGACGTAGAGACACATAGAGGGAAAGTCTCTCTTTAGAGCTACAATCGCCTCAAGTGGGGCTTCGTCTCCGTCCATACTGTAGACGCTCTCCACCAAGACCCAGATGTGGCGGTACTCCCCCTCGTTTCTCTCTAATAGTTTTCTCAGTCGAGATAAGTTGTTGTGATCAAAGCGGGAAAATCTACAGCCGGATAGTCTCAGCCCCTCTACCATGCTGGCATGGATCTGTCGGTCTGCGAGGAAGAGTGTCTCTCCATCGACGAGTGTGGGGATGATACCGCTATTGGCATCGTAGCCGCTCGTCCACACGAGTGCTGAGGGAGCCTGATAGGCTGACGAGAGGTACTGCTCCAGATCATCGTAGGATGGGTCATTGCCTGTCAGCAAACGGGAGGAGGTGCTGCTCATCAGTGGGGAGTACTCCGGTGCCTCTCGGTATTCCTCGACCAGGTCGGGGATCTGCTGAAGTCCGAGGTAGTCGTTGCTGCTTAAGTTGAGCAGCCTCTCTCCGTCCAGCACGAGGTGTTTGCCGGCTCTCTCAAAGTGTGGAAGTGTTCTGTAGGTGCCACCGGCGATGAGCCTCTGTAGTTTCTCTCTATACTCGATCATCTGTCATGCGCTCTGAGTACGTGTGAGAGACCATCGATGAGTTGATCAAGCTGGTCGTCTGTGATCGCCATAAACTGCGGCTCCAAGTAAACTAATCTTCCGAAAGGTCTCACCCAGATACCCTCCCTCACGAAGTCAGGGATCAGCCGCTCCATATCCACCGGCTCCTTCATCTCCACCACTCCGATGGCTCCCAAGCAGCGCACCTCGCGTACTCCACTCAGCTCCTGCAGCGGGGTGAGCCCATCTCTCAGCTTCTGCTCGATATGTCGCACACGCCTTCTCCAGTCTTGGCTAAGGAGGAGTTCGATGGAGGCTTTGCTCACGGCGCAAGCCATAGGATTGGCCATAAAGGTGGGTCCGTGCATGAAGCAGCCCGCCTCTCCACTGCATATGGTATCTGCGATCTCTCGCGTTGTCACCGTGCAGGCGAGGGTCATGTAGCCTCCGGTCATCGCCTTCCCGATCGTAATGATATCGGGCTTGATACCGGTGAAGTAAGTCGCCAGTAGCTCCCCGGTCCTCCCGAAGCCGGTTGCTATCTCGTCAAAGATCAGCAGCAGGTTGTACTCGTCGCAGAGTGTCCTCAGCCCCTCGAGGTACTTGGGGTGGTAAAAGTACATCCCGCCTGCGCCCTGCACGATTGGCTCCACGATGATCCCCGCTAGCTTGTCCCTATGTGCTGCGACCAGCTCCCTCATCGGCCTAAGGTCGTCCGGATCCCACTCGGCCCCAAAGGTACATCTCGGCTGAGGGGCAAAGTAATGAGCCGGCAGGGTGCCGCTAAAGAGACTATGCATACTGGTGACAGGGTCGCAGACAGACATCGCATGCCAAGTATCCCCATGGTAGCCTCTGCTTATGGTGGCAAAGTGGGTGTGTCCCCGACGCCCACGCGCCAGCTGGTACTGGATCGCCATCTTAAGTGCCACCTCAACCGATACGGAGCCACTGTCGGCGTAGAAGAGTCGGTCCAAGCCCTCGGGAAGGATCCTCTCGACAAGCAACTTCCCCAGCTCCACAGCGGGGCGGTGTGTTAGCCCCCCAAACATTATGTGTGCTAAGTGGTCTGCCTGCTCCGTGATGGCGCTCGTGAGGACAGGGTGGCTGTACCCATGGATCGCACACCACCAAGAGCTCATCCCATCAATCAGCTCCCTGCCATCCTCAAGGGTGATGACACAGCCCTTGGCTGAGGCGACAGGGTAGGTCAGCTGGGGGTGAATGGTGGAGGTGTAGGGGTGCCAGAGATGGGTTTGGTCCCACTCCAGTAGTTCGTCAGTCGTCATGAGAATTCGTGATCCTTGCATTGTGGCAGCAAAGGTACCCAATCCCTCCCTCAATTTTCAGCAGAATTCTTCCCTCCGATCAGGGGTCCTCAATTCCGCATGAAAGTTGATGCGGTGAGAAAAGTGGCGTCAGGACACTTTT
>CAMXXM010000053.1 GCA_947253195.1 uncultured Porphyromonas sp. | reverse complement strand
ATCAATCTACAGGGCTTCTCCTTCCGCCAGTACCTCAATATAAAGTATGGTCTCCACCTCAAGGCGTACCCGCTCAAGGATCTGATGGAGCGGCACGAAGAGATCGCTGCTGAGGTGATGAACCAAGTGAAGCCGAAGGAGGACTTTGAGCTCTACCTCACCGAGGGTTACTACCCGCCCGTGGAGGACAATCCTCTCTCCTCGGCCAAGCTGACGAAGAATATCAATATGATGCTGGAGGTGGATGTGGTCTACGTCCATCAGGTCGATATATCCTACCTGCCCAAGATGCGGGAGCTGCTCTTCCAGATCTGCACGCAGGATAAGCCGACGGCCAATGTGACCCGCTTTGCTCGCAGTATTGGAGCCAGCCGAGCCACCATTGCCAATTATCTCAAGTATCTCGACGATGCTGAGCTGATCCGCACGATCTATAAGGAGGGTAACGAGTACCCCAAGAAGCCCGATCAGATCTTCCCCAACGACACCAATATCGCCGGGGTGATGTACCCGCATCGGCAGTCCACCTGTATGCGACTCAAGACTTTCCTACTCTCACAATTTGAGAATGCCGGCTATCAGGTCAACGTCCCCGAGAAGCCCGGTGCTGACTTTATCGTCGACGGAGATCATCTCTTTGCCTGCGTCGATGGTAAGACGAGTCGCTTCAAGAGCGAGGTGACCTACACCTTCAGTAACCTGCTGGTGGGGCATGACAACTGTCTGCCGATCTGGCTCTTCGGCTTCCTCTATTGACCTTTTAAGAATAAGAAGAACTAAATTACTTCACGCTTTAGTATACTTACATATGAGTAAAGAAAAGAAATTCATGACCTGTGATGGCAACACCGCTACGTCGCATATCGCGTATATGTTCTCGGAGCTGGCGGCCATCTACCCCATCACTCCCTCCTCTACGATGGCAGAGGTTGTGGACAAGTGGGCAGCCAATGGGCGTAAAAACCTCTTCGGCGACACCGTCCGTGTCCAGGAGATGCAGAGTGAGGCAGGTGCCGCCGGTACCGTCCACGGCTCTCTGCAGGCTGGTGCGCTGACGACCACCTTTACTGCGTCTCAGGGTCTCCTCCTGATGATCCCCAATATGTACAAGATCTCTGGAGAACTCCTCCCCGGTGTCTTCCACATCGCTGCACGTGCCATCGCCGGCCATGCCCTCTCGATCTTTGGTGATCACCAGGACGTGATGGCCTGCCGTGCCACCGGCTTCGCCATGCTCTGCAGCAACTCCGTACAGGAGGCTCAGGATATGGCCGCCGTAGCGCACCTCTCTGCGATCCACGGACGTGTGCCCTTCCTCCACTTCTTCGACGGCTTCCGCACCTCTCACGAGATCCAGAAGATCGAGGAGATCGACATGGAGGATCTCCGTCCCCTCGTTGACCTCGAGGCGATCAAGGAGTTCCGTCACCGCGCGCTCACCCCTGATGCACCGGTGACCCGTGGTACGGCACAGAATGGGGATATCTACTTCCAGGAGCGTGAGGCTTCCAACCCCTTCTACAACGCTGTCCCCAAGACCGTGCAGCACTATATGGACGAGCTGGGCAAGATCACCGGTCGTCACTACCACCTCTTTGACTACTACGGCGCAGAGGATGCTGAGGATATCGTGATCTGCATGGGCTCTGCCTGTGAGACCGCTGAGGAGGTGATCGACAAGCTCAATGCCGAGGGTCGCAAGGTCGGTATGATCAAGGTCCACCTCTTCCGTCCCTTCAGCGTGGAGCACTTCCTTGAGGCAATGCCTAAGACCGTGAAGCATGTCGCTGTCCTCGACCGTACCAAGGAGCCCGGTAGCGCCGGTGAGCCTCTTTACCTCGACGTGAAGAACGCTCTCTATGGAATGGAGGAGCACCCGATCGTTGTCGGTGGTCGCTATGGTCTCTCCTCTAAGGACGTGACCCCGGAGCAGTTTGCCGCTGTCTTTGAGAACCTCCGCATGAAGATGCCGAAGGATCACTTCACCATCGGTATCGTGGATGACGTCACTTTCACCTCACTTCCGCTCACAGACCACTTCGATGTGGCTACGGATGCCTTTGAGGCGAAGTTCTATGGCCGTGGATCTGACGGTACCGTGGGTGCCAATAAGAATTCTGTCAAGATCATCGGTGAGAATACCAACAAATACTGCCAGGCTTACTTTGAGTACGACTCTCGTAAGTCCGGAGGATTTACCTGCTCTCACCTCCGCTTCGGTGACAGCCCCATCCGCTCCACTTACTACGTCAATCACCCACACTTCGTAGCCTGCCACGAGCCGGCATACCTGCACCGCTTCAATATCACGAAGGGTCTCCGCAAGGGTGGCTCGCTCCTCCTCAACTCCATCTGGGAGCCGGAGGATCTGGGTGAGAACCTCCCCGGTCGTCTCAAGAGATACCTCGCGAAGAACGGCTGCCACCTCTACATCATCAACGCGACCAAGATTGCCTCTGAGATCGGTCTCGGCAACCGCACCAATACGATCCTCCAGTCCGCTTTCTTCAAGATTGCCAACGTCATCCCCTACGATCTCGCTGTCGAGCAGATGAAGAAATTCATCGTCAAGAGCTACGGACACAAGGGCGAGAAGATCGTCAACATGAACTATCAGGCTGTCGATGCTGGTGCTGACGTCATCGAGGTACCCGTGCCCGCTGAGTGGGCCGACTGCGCCGATGATGCTGAGCAGGAGTACGAGTACGACACGCCTTTCGTCTCCGCCATCGTCAAGAAGATGCACGCTCAGGGGGGTGATGACCTGCCTGTAAGTGTCTTCGCCGGCCTCGAGGACGGTACCTGGCAGCCCGGCACCACTCGCGTGATGCGCCCCGGTGTCGCCGTCAATGTCCCGATGTGGCACGAGGAGAATTGTATCCAGTGTAACCAGTGTGCCTACGTCTGTCCTCACGCCACCATCCGTCCTTTCATCCTCGATGAGAAGGAGATGGAGAATGCCCCCGAGGGCTACGTGACCAAGCCTGCCATCGGTGAGGAGTTCAAGGGTATGGGCTTCCGCATCCAGGTCGACGTCCTCGACTGTCTCGGCTGCGGTAACTGCGCCGATGTCTGCCCCGGAAAGAAGGGCGAGAAGGCACTCACCATGGAGCTCCTCCACACCCAGGAGGATCAGGATCCGCTGTGGCTCTACTCTGCTCAGAAGGTGACCAATAAGGCTCATCTCGTCGATGTCAGCAAGAGCGTGAAGAATTCTCAGTTCGCTCAGCCTCTCTTCGAGTTCTCCGGTGCTTGCGCCGGCTGCGGTGAGACGCCCTACGTCAAGCTGATCTCTCAGCTCTACGGCGATCGTCAGGTAGTGGCCAATACCACCGGCTGCTCCTCTATCTACTCCGCATCTGCTCCTGAGACGCCCTATACGACCAATGCAAAGGGTCACGGTCCTGCATGGGCCAACTCCCTCTTTGAGGACAACGCAGAGTACGGCTATGGTATGTACCTTGCCAATAAGAAGCTCCGCGAGCGCCTCCTCACCATCGCGCAGGATGTCGTCGATGGTAAGATCGAGATCGGTCAGGAGAGGACCAAGGAGCTCCTCAAGGAGTGGATCGAGAAGTATGAGGATGCCAATGCTTGTCGTGAGCTCTCCGATGAGATCCGTGCTCTGGTAGAGAATGATGCTACCGAGGGTGGTCGCCTCATCGATGATCTCCGTCACTACATCACCAAGAAGTCTCACTGGATCATCGGTGGTGACGGCTGGGCTTACGATATCGGCTACGGTGGTCTCGACCACGTGCTGGCACAGGCACCGGATGTCAATGTCCTCGTCATCGATACGGAGGTCTACTCCAATACCGGTGGACAGAGCTCCAAGTCTACCCCGCGTGCCGCTGTGGCACAGTTCTCTGCCAATGGTCGCCGCTTCCGTAAGAAGGACCTCGGTATGATGGCTGCCGGCTACGGCTACGTCTATGTCGCTCAGATCGCCATGGGAGCCAATCAGGCTCAGGCGCTCAAGGCGATCCGCGAGGCTGAGGAGTTTGATGGTCCCTCACTGATCATCGCCTACTGCCCCTGTATCAATCATGGTCTCCGTGCCGGTATGGGTAAGACCCAGGAGGAGGAGAGACGCGCCGTTGAGTGTGGCTACTGGCAACTCTGGCGCTACGATCCTCGTCTGGAGGAGCAGGGCAAGAACCCCTTCCAATTTGACTCCAAGGAGCCGCAGTGGGATCTCTTCCACGACTTCATCATGGGTGAGGTGCGCTACCGCTCTCTTGAGAAGCTCTTCCCCGAGGACGCTGAGGCGCTCTACGTTGCTGCTCTCGAGGATGCCAAGTACCGCTACACCAAGTATCAGAGGTACCTTGCCATGGACTTCTCAAGACCCGAGGAGGATGTCGCTGAGGCTCCCTCTGAGGTGGAGAAGAAGGTCGAGGAGGAGCCCGGTAAGTGGATGTAATCCTCGCACGCCTGACGGTCTAACCGCCGTCTCCATCTAATAGACTAAGCTCAGGCTGATCGGCTTCACCGCCCCTCAGCCTGAGCTTTTTTTGATCCATACCCCTCAAAATGTGGGTATGAGGGTGTGTTATTGTCTCTGTGTATCGCCTCTTTACAGCATTTGAAAAGTCATAAAAGAACTATTGTTGTCCGTCTGATTTGCATTTTGACTTTGTGGAGTCCTTTTGATACGGATGTGACGTGCAGGATCAGTCCCATCTGTTTTGTACCTTTGTAGGGGAGGTCTTGATTTTGATGATTGATGATGAGACTTGATCGGCTGTGGTCGGCATCGACCCAAGAAGCATTAGGACACCTATTTGACTGGATCCTAATTGGTTTTCTGCTCTATGTGCTCCGGGTGATCTCTTGGGGATCGACATTGGGCAAGGTCTTTTGCATCTTTTATGGTGCCATCGTGCTCCTCTGTGTCTATCTGCTGCTGCGGTCACTGGTGCACTCCGACAGTGGGGGAAAGGGACGTTAGACCCTGAGCAGGTTTGCTCTGCCCTGTGTGTCTCGGTAGGGTGACGGGCGTTTTTTACTCCTCCTTACGTTGGTAGATGGCTGCTCCACCGGGGATGTAGGCCTCAAGGCCGGTGCGGAGGTCGTAGCAGCTGATCTCGAGAGTGACAAAGCGCTCGCCATCCTGACTCCTCGGCAGTGTGATCGTTGCCGACTGCTCCATCGTCACCGCGACGAGGTCTCGACCTGTCGTGGTGTCGGGTAGGGAGTCGGTCGAGAGGTAGATCGCATAGAGGCAGGGGCGGTCACGATTGGCACCGCACCAGGTGAGCTTGGCGCTGTCCCCCTCGGTGGTGATCGTAAGGTCTCGTGGGTAGAGCAGCGTGCTGTCGGCACTTACTATCGGAGCGTGCGGGAGGACCGGCTGTCGGAAGCACTGCGTTGCCAGCTGATCTCTCAGCCCGTGGGATTGCTCGGTGATCTGCCGGGCTCGGAAGAGTGCCACTCCTGCGAGAAGACTGTCGCTCTGCACCTCGGCAACCTGGTCGATCACCTGCTGTGCAGGCCAGCCTTCCTCCTCGCGCAGTGTGCGGAAGGCTCCGAGACCGATGACGACCGGGATGCTGAGCTTGTCCCGCCAGTCCCTGAGGATGGGTCCGAAGGTGGATCCCCGACTGTAGGTCATGGTGGCGATGAAGTCAATGGCTCCCTCCCGCTCCCACGCCACGGGATCCTGATACACATCGCCCCTCGCGGTCCAGCCGATGTGGGAGACACCGGAGATCTGGTCGTACGCACCTATTGTTGCTGCACTGAGTAGCACGGTGCTGTCTGTCGCCTGGAGAGCATCGTGGATCCGCCTGACGATGGCGGTGATGTTATTTCGCCGCCACTCTGCCTTTGGAAGCAGTGTGTGTGCCTCTCGGTAATCCCGGTCATCGGGAAAGCGTGCGGGGAAGTCGGGGTAGCGAATGTAGTCAAGCTGGATCCCCTCCACAGGGTATTTCTCCGCTATTTCGCGAGCAAGAGAGGCAAGGTGGATGCCGGTGAGGCTGTCTGCCGGGTCCATGAAGTCCTTTCCCTTATGCCGCTTGGTGTGCCCCTTGTGCTTGTCATAGAATGGGGTGACCCCTCTGAGCCTTCGTCTATAGCTCCGATCCTCCAGCGGCAGTGTGGTGATCCAGGCGTGGACCGTCATCCCCCTCTTGTGGCACGCCTCCACCGCATAGGCAAGTGCGTCGTACCGCTTGCCGTAGAAGCGCGGGTGCATCGGCTCGATTGCCGAGGGGTAGATCACGTCGCCCCGACCACGGACCTGGAGGAAAATGGTATTGATCCCATTCTCCCTCAGCAGATCCAGCTGCTCATCCAGCTCCCTCTTCTGTGCCTCCTCAGACGAAGAGCGGGGCCAGTCCAGCCCCCAGATGGTGGAGAGCCAGACGGCGCGCATCTCGTACTTGGAGCGAGGAGCAATGGTATCCGTCTCCCCTGCCAGTGTGCCTTGTAAGGTGAGGAGACTAAGGAGGATCAGTAGGAGGTGTCGTCTCACGGGCGGCGGCTGATCAGAAGAAGTCTATATGGTCGATCAGCCTCACTTCCCCATCATAGACCGTGATGGCGCCGACGGCATGCTCCGTCTCACTCCACTCACTGATCTCCCCCAGCGTGTCTCGGTCGACGATGCTGAAGTACTCTACTCGGAGCAGCGGCGATGCCTCGATCTCCCGGATCACGAGGTCATACACCTCACTGACGGAGCTTCCCTCCCTCTGCGCCCTCACTCCCTCGGTTAGTGCTTGGTAGATCATCGGTGCTGCCTGTCTCTCCTCGGGAGAGAGCCTATTGTTTCGGCTGCTCATGGCAAGTCCGTCCGACTCGCGGACGGTGTCGCAAGAGATGATCTCCGGGTCCATATCGCCTGAGAGCTCGATCATCCGCTTGATCACCGCTATCTGCTGGAAGTCCTTGAGACCAAAGTATGCCTTATCCGGCTGCACGAGCCTGAAGAGCTTCCCGACGATCCAGACCACTCCGCGGAAGTGACCCGGACGGTAAGCGCCCTCCATCACTTCCGCCACCTGTCCGAGGGGTAGGTCGGGCGCCTCCTCTCCCTCAGCGTACATCTCCTCGGGTGTGGGGGTAAAGGCGAAGTCTACCCCGAGTGACTCCAGCGCCCTCAGATCCTCCTTCATGTCGTGAGGATAGGTGGCGAGGTCGGTGGGGTTATTGAATTGGGTCGGATTGAGGAAAACACTCACCACCGTGCAGTCGCACTCCCTGACGCAGCGACGTATGAGGCTAAAGTGTCCCTCGTGCAGTCCGCCCATCGTGGGGACGAGCCCGATCGTCTCTCCCTTGTGCTCCTGACGTACTCGGCTGAGGGCTTCCCTCAGCTGCTCCTGACTGTTGATTACTTCCATGGCGTTACCTATATCTCTCACCGCAAAGGTAGCGAGAGATTGACGAAGAATATCATCTTACGAAAGGTCAGGAGCGAAGTCCGGCGGGACAGGCTCCTGACCTTTTATACTAAAATCTACGATTGACTCTCTTATCAGAAAGAGAGGGAGGCTCCGACGTTGAGGACACTCATCCCGTATCCTGCCTCTACGAAGAGACCCCAGCTGGGAGTCACCATATAGCGCAGTCCGATACCGGTATTGTATCCGAAGCCAAAGGACGATGCCTTGCTCTCATTGCTGTGGTCGCCTCTGAAGCCGAGGGCGATGAAGCAGTAGGTGTCCAGTGCGGGGATGAAGTGATAGTGCAGTCCGGCACGTGGTCCGATGAAGTAGTCCGTGCCACCACTGTACATATTGATCACCGCCTGACCGCCGAGGGTAAAGGCGCTGTTGTCATCCCAGATGTGCCCATTGAGGCAGTGATCGGCAGCGAGGTTGATCGTCATAGATCCCGACTGCTTACCGGCAGAGTTGGTGTAGAGGCTGGCACCCA